>NZ_LXTU01000002.1:0-127670 GCF_001683935.1 Rothia sp. ND6WE1A
CTATCGCTTATGCACGTGAAGGCGCAGATGTGGCGATATCCTACCTGCCTGAGGAGCAGCCTGACGCCGATCGCGTCATCAAAGCTATTGAGGACGCTGGTCAGAAAGCTCTCGCTCTTCCCGGCGATCTCATGAATTTGGAACAGTGCAAGAAAATCGTTGAAGAAACTGTTAAAGCCTTTGGTGGCTTGGACATTTTGGTCAACAACGCTAGCCGTCAGATTTGGCATGACGGGCTTGAAGAAATCTCAGACGAGGACTTCGACAAGACCATGAAGTCTAATATCTACTCTTCATTCCGCGTGACCAAAGCTGCAGTAACACATATGAAACCTGGCTCTTCAATCATTTTCACTTCTTCGATTCAGGCATATGAGCCTTCGGAGACTTTGCTGGACTACGCGCTCACTAAGGCTGCAATGAACAACTTCTCTAAGGGGCTAGCTCAGGACTTGACGCCTAAAGGCATACGTGTGAACGCTGTTGCACCCGGACCATTCTGGACTCCATTGCAGCCTAGCCACGGTCAGCCGACGGAGAAGCTCACTCAGTTCGGTCAGGACACTCCCGTGGGTCGCGCAGGTCAGCCTGTTGAGATTGCGGGCGCTTACGTGTTCCTGGCGTCGGATGAAGCTTCGTATGTATCCGGTGAGACCCTTGGTCTAACCGGCGGTCGTCCCACCCCGTAAGCGGTTTTACTCTAAGTTTTGAGTAGCTGTTTCCCAGTGGCGCACCAGCTCAGCATAGTCTGCGCGGTGCGCCGCTAGTTTAATCCCGGTGTGTTTATCATTGCGGGTTATATTTTCTTCTTGCCAGTGGGGAAGAGCCTGGTTGAAATGCCCGGCGATTTCGCCTTGGGCATTGCAGACGCGCCACCAGGGTACGTTGGTTCCCCACTTTGCCATGAGGTTTCCGACGACGCGCGGTGATTCGCCAGTAATTTTGCCAAGATCCCCATAGGTAGCCATTTTGCCGGCAGGTATACATTCTGCTGCGCGTAGAACCTTTTCAATGCGAAGATCGTCCATCGGTTAAATCACGTCCTTTGCTTTGCGGTTCTTCTGGCTGTCGCTTTCAGAATAAAGGGCTCGAAGCATGATTAAAAAGACTATTGACCAGATAATGCACTGCGAACCACTATCAAATAAAAGAGTTCCCATACTAATTCCCAAGGAACCTGCGTAGGTAACTAGCCATGGTTTCCACTGGATTCGTTGAGAATCTGAGCGAAAATCATAAAGTACGAAAAAACTGGCCACTGCGAAGCAGAGGGCACCTATTACTCCAATGAGCCAGTGTTCTGAAAGGAGCGAGAGCACCAGTCCGTATACAACCCATACGGCGATGGTCCAGTATTTCTCGGAGGATTTGTTGGTATTACCAGGGGAGTTCTGCTGAGTCGTCAAGGAAAATCACCCATCCTGTAATTTGTTGGCGTATGTTGAAAAGTATCTGGCCTACTGGTTCGCCCCATTGGTGGCGAAGCCGATAGGTATAAACAAAAGTTGTCCCGTTGTGCTCAATCCGCGAATTGCTGATTTCTATAAAATCTCCGCATGCCTCCTTTGTTTGATGCCAGATGCTGAGAATCTTTCGTTGGGAAAGTTGCCGGGCTGTCATATAAGTCATCAAAGAATGCAGTGTTGAAATATCCTCACGGTCTAACGCGGTAAAAAATGAGTCGGTAATTTGCTCGATTTCTTTTGTGATTGAATCCAGCGATTTGTCCGTAAGTTTGAGAGAAGCCTGCTGAAACCTTTGAGAGGCAGCTTGCTTGGAAACCCCCATCGCATCGCCGATTTGTTGCCAGGTGACACCCGATTGGCGAGCTCGCCTCACCGCCTCCTCTAATTGAGCAGATGCATCTAACACCTGTTGGTGGGCGTTTGTAATACTGTCTAGTTCTGAAGGGTTTTTCTTCATTGGTTCTCATCAAGGGCTATTTATTTGTGACGTGTCAAGAATTCTTGATATTTCACATCTTTTCATGGCATATGTGATTTGTCAATGAATCTTTACTTTTGGCGTAATTGTTGCTGTGACCCACCCCTACCTGCCGGACAGTGCGGATTATGCAAGAATTGCAGGGTGACTCAAACAAGTGAAACCCCTCAAACTAAGACGAAGAAACTTCAGTTACCCCCGTTGCGACTGGGCAAGCATACGGTAGAAACGCCTGTTATTCTTGCGCCCATGGCTGGCGTAACCAATAAGGCTTTTCGCCGTCTCTGCCGCGAATACGGCGGCGGACTGTATGTTACAGAGATGGTGACCGCGCGTTCGCTGGTGGAGCGCCGTCCTGAGTCACTGCGCATCATTGAGCACGACGATGACGAGAAGATTCGCTCCATTCAGATTTACGGTGTAGACGCCGTCAACGTGGGCAAAGCCGTGCGCATGGTGGTAGAAGAAGACCGCGCCGACCATATCGACCTCAACTTTGGTTGCCCTGTTCCTAAAGTCACCAAGTTAGGTGGCGGATCGGCTCTTCCCTGGAAGACCGATTTGTTCACCGCCATCGTAGAGAATGCGGTGAAAGAGGCAGCACGCAATGATATTCCGGTCACCGTCAAAATGCGTAAAGGCATCGACGATAACCATCTAACGTTCTTGGATTCAGCAAAGATTGCCCGCGATGCAGGTGTAGCTGCCATCGCTTTGCACGGTCGAACCATGGAACAGCACTACTCGGGTCAGGCTGATTGGGACGCTATCGCCGATTTGCGCGAAACTATTCCCGATGTGCCCGTGCTGGGTAACGGTGATATTTTTAGTGCCGAAGACGCGATTGCCATGGTCGAGCAGACTGGCATCGACGGAGTAGTCGTCGGACGAGGCTGTCAAGGTCGTCCCTGGCTCTTTGGTGATTTGCAGAATGCATTTGAAGGCTCGGAAGCTCGCTTCAAGCCCGGTGTAAGTGAAGTAGCCGACATGATTTACCGCCATGCTGAACTGTTGGTGGAAACCTTTGGCGATGAGCTCAAGGGGTTACGCGAGATCCGCAAGCATGTTGCGTGGTACTTCCACGGCTACCCGGTGGGTGGCCAGCTGCGCCAGAAAATGGCAACTGTGCCCGATTTGGCAACTTTTCGTGAGTATCTCTCCGAGCTCGATCACTCAATCGGCTACCCCGGGGAAGCGGTTGAAGGCCCGCGAGGACGTGCAGGTAATCCCAAGAAACCCCATCTGCCCAACGGATGGCTCGATTCGCGAATTCTGGGTGATGCCGAGCGGCTCGGTCTGGTGGATGCGGAACTAGACGTATCGGGCGGCTAAAACTTCTCTTTCAAGGGCGCCTGCTGACTAAGCAGGCGCCCATTGTCATGCCCCGTAGAATAAAAGCATGAGCAAAATCATTGACCCTCAAGACGGCATGGTGCTGGGCGAAGAAGTAGCCAATACTCCCGGCTATTCGGATCAGGATGCCGCGAGATGGGTTCCCGAACACCATCGCAATATTTATCGCTCGGCTTTTGAACGCGACCGTGCGCGGGTTCTTCATTCCAGTGCATTACGCCGCTTGGGTGCGAAGACGCAGGTGATGGACCCTGATACGGATGATTTTGTGCGCACCCGACTGACTCACTCGCTTGAGGTTGCTCAAATCGGCCGCGAGGTAGGGCGCATGCTGGGGTGCGACCCCGACGTCGTCGATACTGCCTGCCTGTCCCACGATTTGGGTCACCCGCCTTTTGGGCATAATGGAGAAACCGCACTGAATAATCTCGCGCGAGAGGCCGGGGGATTTGAAGGTAATGCACAGACCTTGCGCCTGTTGGCTCGACTCGAACCTAAAGTGATTCGCCACGATGGCGGTTCGGCAGGGCTCAATCTCACCCGTGCCACACTCGATGCCACCTGCAAATATCCGTGGCGTATTGAAGACGCTCCCGAGAGAGCTGACGGCAGGCCCAACCGTAAATTCGGGGTCTATGCCGATGATATGCCCGTTTTCGACTGGTTCAGACGCGGTGCTCGCGAAGCCGGTGTGGCACCGCAGCAAAAATGCATGGAAGCTATGGTCATGGATTTGGCGGATGATATTTCCTATTCGGTCCACGATGTTGAAGATGCTGTTTTTGGCGGTCACGTTCAGCCAGAAGTTCTCAAAGATACTGCTAACCGGCAGAGACTGTTTGAGAAAACCAGGCAGTGGTATCTACCCGCGGTGGAGGATGAAAGATTAGATGCCGCCCTGATGCGTCTGGAGTCTTTGGAACGGTGGGTTCCCTATATGAGCGGTACCCGGGCGTCGATGGCAGCGTTCAAAGCGCTCACCTCAAAACTGATTGGTCGTTTCGCTGCGACGTCGATGGAAGCCACCCGGCAACAGTACGGAGTCGATAGACCTCTCACCCGCTACTCCGCGCAACTCATTGTGCCCGAAGAAACCGAACACGAAATTGCTCTGATGAAGGGCATCGCCACCACCTTCGTTATGACGGTACGCGACGCTCAACCTCACTATGAAAATCAGCAAGAAATCCTCGGGGTACTGGTAGAAGCTCTGCTGGAAAACCCCGACTATATGGATTCGGTCTTTCGCGCGGATATGCGCGAATTGGGTCAAAATGATGACACAGCTAAACTGCGTTTAGTAGTCGATCAGGTGGCATCCCTCACCGATCGCTCTGCCGTGGCGCTATACCGCCGTATTACCGGTAACCACTGGGTTCTGGGCGATAAACCACTGTGGTAGAAAGGAACCCCATGCGATCAAAAAATTCGGTCAAACAAATCATTATTGTCTCCATCGCAAGTCTCTGCGTGGGGCTGATGATTGGTTCACTCATTGGGTCATGGGTGTGGGGGCTGGCATCTTTCGCTATTGTGCTCTGCATAGGGTTATCCCCGGCTGATTTTGGGCTAGGGCGAAAGAATCCCAAACCTCCGCTTGAGGACGACGACGAACTGTAGGTCACATCAGCCCCACGCCCTCAGCTGACTCTCTTCACGCGCAGAAGCAATGCTGGCTATCATGTGTAGGTGGCTGGTTTGATTCGACGTGAAGATATAGATGAGGTTCGTTCCCGTACCGATATCCGCGAAATAGTTGAGGGTTATGTAACCCTCAAATCTGCAGGTATTGGTTCGTTCAAAGGGTTATGCCCTTTTCATGATGAGCGGAGCCCCTCCTTTCACGTACGCCCGCAGATGGGTACCTATCACTGCTTTGGCTGTGGTGAATCTGGTGACGTCATCTCTTTCGTTATGCAAATGGATCATACTTCCTTTACGGAGACAGTAGAGAAGCTGGCCGCCCGCATTAGCTACGAACTCCACTACGAGCAGGGCAGCGGCATCAGTAAGGAAGAAGTGGGGCGCCGCCAGCGCCTGTTAGACGCTCATAAAGTAGCCGCCGAATTCTTCCAAAAAAATCTTTACACCCCCGCCGCTCAAGAAGCCCAAAAATTTCTGGGTGGGAGAGGATTTGATCCGCGTTCAACTCAGCAGTTCGGCGTGGGCTATGCCCCGCGCGGCTGGGATAACCTCCTGAAATACATGCGCGCTAAAGGTTTCACCGAGGAAGAGCTCGAGGCCACCGGCATGTTCTCCCGGGGCAATCGAGGGCTTTATGATCGTTTCCGCGGTCGCCTCATGTGGCCCATTCGCGGTATCGCAGGGGAGACCATCGGCTTTGGCGCTCGCAAACTTTTTGAGGACGACCAAGGCCCAAAATATCTCAACACCCCAGAGACTCAGCTCTATAAGAAATCTCAGGTGCTGTACGGCCTCGATCTCGCAAAACGAAATATTGCTAAGAAACGCCAAATCGTGGTGGTCGAGGGGTATACCGACGTTATGGCTGCGCACCTTGCAGGTGTTGATACAGCTGTAGCAACTTGTGGAACCGCTTTTGGCAGCGGACATATCAAGGTAGTCCGCAGACTCATTAGCGACGACGGCACCGGCGGCGAAATTATCTTTACCTTTGACGGCGACGCCGCAGGGCAGAAAGCTGCCCTTTCGGCTTTTCAGGACGACCAGAAATTCGTTGCTCAAACCTTTGTGGCCGTTGCAAAAGACGGCATGGATCCCTGCGATTTACGCCTGAACCGTGGCGACGGCGCCGTGCGTTCGCTGATTGCCTCTCGCCGTCCGCTCTTTGAGTTCGCCCTTAAAGCTACCCTCAAAAACTACGACATGAATACGCTCGAAGGGCGGATTCGCGGTATGAGAGCGGTGGCTCCTATCCTTGCTGGGATTAAGGATCGTACGCTTCGCCCTGCCTATATCCGCGAGGTGTCGGGCTGGCTGGGCATCGAAACCGATGAAGTTCTACGCGCCGTTAACTATGCCCAGGAAAACCCTCAGCAGAGCCACCGGGATAAAGCTAAGGCAGAGCAGGAAGCGAAAGATGCCGTCGAGCGGGCGGAGCAGGCTCGTGCAGAGCAAGAAGCTAACCCGTTTGAGATACCTGACATGCGCGATCCCGTAGCGCGGATGGAACGGGAAGCTCTCGAAGTGGTTGTCCAGGTGCCGCACTATCTTTCCAATGCCCAGTGGCAAGAACTTGCTAAGGTTCAATACCGCTACCGCATGCACTCGGGAATTGCTGAGGGCATTATTGGTGCAGCTGCAGAGGTTGTTCCTGCCCCCGGCACCCACTGGGTTAACAGCGTACGCTCGCAGGCCCCCGAACCGGTTCATGCTCTACTTGCCGAACTCACAGTCTCACCGATTCCTGCGCGAACCGAAGAACAGCTGGCGCGCTATGTGCACGACATCTTAAATAGGCTCTTTGAACAGCAAATCAATCGCCAAAAATCCAACCTGTTGATGAATCTCCAAAGATTAGACCCGACAGCCGACGCCGAAGAATTCCAAGATATCCAGCGCTCCCTCCTGGAATTAGAACTTCGACGGCGTAGCATCATGGAGGGGCAGGACTAATCTGGTGCAAGTGAGGGAGGTCACCCTCGCTCAATTTGCACGGTTCTATAAACCTGTGTAGAGTTATTACTCGTTGCGGCGAACAAAAGCCCTAACAAAATATTCCTCCGTAGCTCAATTGGCAGAGCATTCGACTGTTAATCGAAGGGTTACTGGTTCGAGTCCAGTCGGGGGAGCATTTATAAAAACCCACCAGTTCTTGCTGGTGGGTTTTTGATTTTAAACAATAAACTTGTCGAAACGAACTATTTTCAGGTAATGACCAGGCGCTACACCGTATAAACTAAAGGGCTGATACACTAAAACCAAAGTAAACTTAGTTTAGAGGTAGGGTATGACCGAGAAAATCGTGACAGTCAACCCCGACAGCGCACGCGCAGAAAGCGTCCGCGTTGAAGGTGTTCGCACTGATGCAGCAAAAGGCCCCCGTGTACGCACAGCCTTTGCAAATCTCAAGGAAAGCGCAAGCCGTTCTATCGATGCCACTAAGGTTATCGGTCGTCTAGCGCCCAAACAGATTAAAGACGAGATTCAGATTGCAAAATTTGAACTCAAAGATAAAGGCATTGGCGTAGGTAAGGGCGCAGCGGTTGCCGCTGTTGGTCTTTTCTTCGCTCTCTGCATGCTCATTGCATTGGTGAGCGCAGCTATTCTAGGCCTGGCAGAGATTATGCCCGGCTGGCTCGCAGCACTCATTCTCGCAGCAGTGTTCTTGATTCTCACCGCAATTTTTGTTCTCATCGGCATCGGCATGATCAAGAAGCAACTTCCGTTCAAGCCCGAATCCGCAATCTTCGGTGTTCTCTACGACTTGGGTGTTCTCAAAGATGGCTCCGCCATGAATTCCTCACGTTTGAAGCGTGAACAGGAAGAAAAGGCGAAGGCAAAGCAGGAAGAGAAGGAAGCCAAGAAGGCTGCTGAAAAGGAAGAAGCTGAGAAGGAAGGCGGGCAGGCTCCTGCCGCTAACGAAGACCAGCTCAAGCAGCGAACCAACCAGCGCCGTGAACACCTCAAGACTCTTCGCGATGACCTAGACCTACAGGTTAACAGCGTGAAGTCCGAAGGTACCAACCTGGTTGCTGGCTCCAAGGCTAATGTTCAGAACGCTCCCGGCGAGGCAAAAGTAAAGTTCGCATCTCACGGTCGTCAGTTCACCCAGAATGCAACTGACCCTGAAGCCCTCAAAGCCCGCTGGGGTTCATTCGCAGCTCTTGCAGCATCTGTCAGCGCGTTCTTTGTATTCCTCGGAAAACTTATCAAGCGCTAAAGACTCTAAGAGCACATAAAAGATGAACGTCTCGTACCGAAAGGTACGGGGCGTTTTTCTGTAACCGCACAGGTGTGCGCCGTCGTCCGGACGCCTATATTTTCCCCCTTAATACAGCATCCTCGTGGCAAGCTTCAATCTGAACATGGCACAATTGAAAAAGAGCTTTCAATCCTCAAGACGTGAATAGGTGCAAACACGGATGACCACTGGCCCCCTGACCATCATGATTGGCGCCGATACTTACCCACCAGATATTAACGGTGCTGCTCAATTCGGACATCGGTTGGCGGTAGCTATGAAGGATCGAGGGCATCAAGTTCATGTGGTAGCTGCTAACCCCGATGAGGCGAAGAGCGAGAAACGACTGGTAGACGGCATCACAGAGCATCGTCTAGTATCTCATCACGCACCTACCCACCCCTACATCCGTATTTGTACGCCCTGGGGTATATGGCGTGAAGTAGGTCAGATTCTCGACGACGTAAAGCCCGACGTCGTGCACGTTCAGTGCCACTATATTGTGGGGCGTGTTCTGGTGCTACAGGCTAAACGGCGAGGTATTCGCATTATTGCAACCAACCACTTTATGCCGGAGAACCTTGACCCATTTCTACCTTTTCCCCAGTGGTTCAATGATGCTTTTGCACGTTTCAGCTGGGGGGATATGCGCCGTATTTTGGAGCGTGCCCAGATCGTAACGACCCCGACTCCCATCGCGGCTAAAGCGATGAAAGAATCGGGACATTTCAAGAAACCAGTTATTCCAATTTCCAATGGGATTGAATTGGCTGATTACGAGCCAAATCCTGATGAAGTCATTTCTAAAAATCCAGAAGAAATGCGGATATTCTTCGCTGGACGCCTGGCGATTGAGAAAAACATCGATGTACTGATTGAAGCGTTTTCGCAGTTACCATCGCGTCTCAACCACGTGGTGTTAGAAATCGCGGGCACTGGAGAAATCTTAGAAACTCTGCAGAAGAAGGCGCAGGAATGCGGAGTCGAAGACCGTGTTCGATTCTTGGGATACGTCAGCGATGAAGAGCTACGCGAAGGCTATCTGAGAGCAAATGTATTCTGTCAGCCAGGTACTGCTGAATTGCAATCTTTAGTGACGCTGGAGGCTATGAGTGCTTCGCGCCCGTTGGTGCTCGCTAATGCGCTCGCGCTACCTCACTTGGTAGAAGAGGGAAAAAACGGTTTTCTGTTTGAACCAGGTAATTCTTCCGATCTTGCTGAGAAACTAGGCTTTATTCTGGAACTCCCTCAAGCTGAACGGAAAGCGATGGGCGCTTATAGCCACGAAATGGTGAAAAAGCACGCGGCGAAGAAGACATGGGACATGTTCGAATCTCTTTATACGTCCAGCCAGAAGTACTATGAATTCGTAGCGAGCCAGCACAAAAACTAAAGGTAGTTCCACGAAGGCACGCAAACAATTTTAGAATTTTTGATTATCTCAGGTAATCTATAAGAGTTGTTTATAGAAACAGCGGGGGGCTTTAGCTCAGCTGGTTAGAGCAGGGGACTCATAATCCCTTGGTCGCGGGTTCAAGTCCCGCAGGCCCTACAGAGGTTAGCTCGTTCGGAGCTACCATGTGATAAGTCGTTCCGGTCGGTATGAATCCGACTGGGACGACTTTTTTCTTGCCATAGTCATCTCCGCGGTGATAAGTGACTGACCGTCTACGCTCGTTTTGACCAGGTATATCTGGTCAAAACGAGCTACGCCGGTCACATCGCCCCTCTCAGCTTGCTACGCCGCAAAGTCTTCACCAATCGGTAGCAGGACGCTTGGATCTTCTACCCCTAAAAAGAGCAAAGGGTTGAGGTATTCGGCGGATTTGCCGGTGCCTTCTCGAACGCCCCAATGGATACATAGCTGGGAGCAGTGAGAAATCGCCGGATCTATCTCGGCGATTTTCTCTCCCGCCTTTACAGCTGTGCCCACTTTTAACGGTTGGGCGACGGGTTCGAAGCTTGAACGACGTCCGTCCTCATGTTCAATGGTTATCACCGTGCGGTCTACTACTTTGCCGGCAAACACGACTTTTCCCGCAGCGGGGGAGCGAATCGTTGCGTCGTCCGCCGCTAAATCCACCCCGCGATGCCCGGAGTTCCATTTTTGGGCAGGCTTGTCAAAGTCGCGCAGAACTTGTGCATTCTGATGGGTAGGCCATTGCCAACGGGGATATTCGCTAGAAATCGCAGGAGATAGAGCAAGCGCATGTGTAAATAGCAGCACGACGAACCAGCAGATGAGTACCGTGCGTAGATGAAGAACTGCTCTGAAAGAGTTACATAACCGGGGCATTTGAAGTCCTTGAGAAATAGGTTCGGTCGTCTCTTAGCTCATCAGAAAATCTCACCCCAAAATACGTTTTACAAAAATTGTGGATATCTTTGCCCCGAGTACACCGATTTTTTGATTATCCACAAGCTTCAGTACGCAAAGTTAAGAACGAAGCGGTGATCTAACGCCGTGTAACCTACTTTTCGAGCCCGGTTTAAGCGGACGCAGTGACCTCCACAATCGGGACGAATACTGTATAGTTAAACATTGCAGTTTGCTCTGTGCGGGTTATCCGTGCTCGAAATCATTTCGGTGATTAGAGATGAGTAAAAATACCGATTACATACGGTATTTATCAGAGGGGAAACCCTCTGATCTGACAACGCGAAATACAAAGCTAATCGAACTCGCTTGTGAGTAAAAAGAGAAGCGAAGGGACTTTCGGTCCGGCATCAGCCGGTGAAGGCCTGAGAGGATCTGCTGATAAGCAGAGAATCTGAGTATTTCCAGGACGAGCGAATGCTCAACATGTAACCGATAACTACTATGCGCGTGTACGGCTAGCCTTGAATAAGGGGTCGGCACGGCTACAAAGGAGACGACATGCCCGTCGTAACTATGCGTCAGCTTCTTGATTCCGGTGTTCACTTTGGTCACCAGACCCGCCGCTGGAACCCTAAGATGAAGCGTTTCATTTTCACCGAGCGCAATGGTATCTACATCATTGACTTGCAGCAGTCACTGGCTTTCATTGACCAGGCATACGAAGCTGTAAAGTCAACCGTTGCTCACGGTGGCACCGTACTTTTCGTTGGTACCAAGAAGCAGGCTCAGGAAGCTATTGCTGAACAGGCTACCCGCGTTAACATGCCTTACGTTAACCACCGCTGGCTCGGTGGTATGCTCACTAACTTCGAGACCGTTTCCAAGCGAATCGATCGTATGAAGGAACTTGAGCAGATTGACTTTGACGACGTAGCAGGCTCACAGTTCACCAAGAAGGAACTGCTGCTTCTTCGCCGCGAGCACGAAAAGCTGGAGAAGACCCTCGGCGGTATCCGCGATCTGAAGAAGGCACCTTCATTGGTGTGGATCGTTGACACCAAAAAGGAACACCTTGCAGTTGACGAAGCTCAGAAGCTCAACATCCCCGTTGTCGCTATCCTCGACACCAACTGTGACCCCGATGAGGTTTCATTCCCCATCCCCGGTAACGACGACGCTATCCGCTCGGTCAACCTGCTGACCCGCGTTATCGCAGATGCTGTTGCAGAAGGTCTCTTGGAGCGCAACAACAAGAAGTCCGGTAAGGGCTCCGCTGAAGAGCCTATGGCTGAGTGGGAGCGCGAGCTCCTCGAACAGCACGAATCAGCTAAGACTGAGAAATCAGCTCAGACCGAAGAAGCTGCTTCAACCGAAGCTTCAGCAGAATAATTATGCTGTGTAGGACGGTGCCCGCCCACTTAGGTGGGCGCCGTCTTCTTTTCACATTGTCCCGGGCGTAAAATACTGGGCAGATAAGAACTTTGAACTAAAACAATCAAGGAGTTCACTATGGCGAACTACACCGCAGCAGACATCAAGGCTCTGCGCGAAAAGACCGGTGCTGGCATGCTCGACGTTAAGAAGGCTCTTGACGAGGCTAACGGCGACCAGCAGAAGGCACAGGAAATCATTCGCGTGAAGGGCCTCAAGGGCATCACCAAGCGTGAAGGCCGTGCAGCAGCTGAGGGTCTTGTAGCAGCACGCGTTGAAAACGGCGTTGGCTACATGGTTGAGGTTAACTCAGAAACTGACTTCGTTGCTAAGTCTGACCCCTTCATCGAATTCGGTAACAACGTTCTTGAAGCAGCTATTGCTTCAGGCGCTTCCACCGTTGAAGAACTCAATGCAGCTTCTATCAACGGCAAGACCGTTGAAGAACTGACCACCGACGCTGGCGCACTGCTGGGCGAAAAGGTTGTTGTTCGTCGCGTTGCACGCGTTGAGGGCGAGACCGTAGCTGTTTACCTGCACAAGACCTCCAAGGATCTTCCTGCGCAGGTTGGCGTTTTGCTCGCTGTTGACGGCGAAGGCAAGGACGACGTTGCTCACGACGTAGCAGTTCACATTGCTGCAATGTCACCCAAGTACCTGAACTCTGAGGCTATTCCCGCAGCAGATGTCGACGCTGAAAAGCGTGTTGCTGAGGAAACCGCAGCAGCTGAGGGCAAGCCTGAGCAGATCATTCCTAAGATCGTTGAAGGCAAGCTGAAGGCTTTCTACAAGGAGAACACCCTTCTTGATCAGGACTTCGCTAAGGACTCCTCAAAGTCTGTAGCTAAGGTTCTGGAAGAGAGCGGTGCTACCGCTACCGCTTTCGAGCGTTTCCGCGTGGGTGCATAAGTTCTTTTTGAATCCTTAGGTGAGTCCTCAGGTTAGTTCGAACTAGCCTGAAAGTGCAGTGTGATTTGTGCACAGATTCGCCGATTACAAAGGAGAGTGCCGGTTCCGGTGCTCTCCTTTGTCGTATGCTGTTCTAGAAGGTGCCCTGGAGGCACAAAATAATACGAATATACCGATATGAGAGGTTTCTCGATGACTGATACACCTACCCCCGCTATCCATCGCGATGATACAGGACGACGTCGCGTCCTCCTGAAGCTTTCGGGCGAGGTTTTTGGCGGTGGCCAAGTCGGTATTTCAACTGAGGTCATCCGCGGAGTAGCGGAACAGATTGCTGCAACCGTGGGCCAGGTTGAGACTTCCATCGTGATTGGTGGAGGTAACTTCTTCCGCGGTGCTGAGCTGTCCCAAGCTGGTATGGACCGTTCACGTGCGGACTACATGGGAATGCTGGGTACCGTGATGAACTCGTTGGCTCTGCAGGATTTCTTGGAGCAGGCGGGGATTGACACGCGTGTGCAGTCGGCAATTACTATGCCGCAGGTTGCTGAGACCTACATCCCCCGTCGCGCTATTCGCCATATGCAGAAAGACCGCGTGGTTATTTTCGGTGCAGGCGCAGGGCTACCCTATTTCTCCACTGATACTGTGGCAGCGCAGCGTGCGTTGGAAATTCAGGCAGATGAAGTTCTGGTAGCGAAGAATGGCGTAGACGGCATTTACACTGCGGATCCCAATAAGGATCCTGAAGCGGAACGTCTTTACCACCTGACCTACGATGAGGCGTTGCAGCGCAATATCCGTGTTATGGATCAGACTGCGTTCTCCCTGTGCAAAGACAACAACGTGGCAATGCGTGTGTTTGGTATGCAGGGCGATGGTAACGTCACCCGCGCCATTTTGGGTGAAGAGATGGGTACGCTCGTCACCGCCTAAGTTGTGGCTCTCAATCTGGGTTCCTCGCTGCTGCAAAAAATATTTGTAGCGGAGGGACCCTTTTTGTTTTTGAGGAAAGGAAAAAATACTATGCGAAAAATTGCAAAGATTTATAAGACACAGTTGAACCCGACCAAAACGCACATAGTGAATCGGTTGATAGGTACCGGCGATCTCTACGCAAGTTGGAGGCTTCTTGATCGTGAGGGAGAAGTGGGGATTGAGAGCTTAGTATGCCTTGCTGCGGCGGGGGAGCTGTATCAGATTCCCTTGACCTACCGTGCTCGTAAAATTTCAGATGATACAACTCTTTTGACTCTGGAGCATGGCGTGCTAGGGTGCCGGTGGGTGAGCCCTATGACCAAAGACCGGGTTGCAATAGGAGAACTGCTCGATACTGTTCTGGGGCAAGAACAGGGTGCCCTGCCATCGCAACGGGAGGTTCACGTCCTTGATGTACGAGGCGAAGGCAATCATCGATTTGGGCAGTGGAATCTCAATACGGTTCAAATAAATGCATCCACCCTGTACACGTGTACCGGCAGCATAGAGATTGATGGCATCAGAAGAAACTTTGTAGTGGACTTTCCCGAAAAGTTGCAGGACGCCGCAACCTATGTGCCCGCCCCCGGAGAATTACTACTGGTGGGTGAGTGGGAAGAGAACCCTGCTCAAGAATATGTAGTAGCCACCGTACGGTTCCCATAATTTCTAGGAGTAACTGGATTTTTCCAATTCAGCACACATTCACTAAATCCACTAGACTGGAAAGAGCTATACGTTTAGCGTCTTGAGCGCTACATCTACTAAAGGAGATCACAGGTGATTGAAGAAACTCTCGCTGATGCAGGCACCAAGATGGACAAAGCCATTGTTGCGCTGCAGAACGAATACGCTAATGTACGCACGGGGCGAGCTAACCCCTCACTCTTTGCATCCATCACTGTAGAGTACTACGGCACTTCTACTCCTATGCAGCAGCTGGCTTCTTTCCAGACTCCCGAGGCTCGCACTATCTTGATTACTCCTTATGACAAGTCTGCGTTGAAGGATATTGAAGACGCCCTGCGCAACTCTGACTTGGGCGCTAACCCTGCCAATGACGGTAACGTTATCCGCGTTGTCATGCCAGAGATGACCGAAGAGCGCCGTCGTGATTACATCAAGCTCGTCGGAAATAAGACTGAAGAAGCACGTGTATCCGTTCGTAACATCCGTCGTACTGCAAAGACCGCCATCGAAAAGGCTGTCAAGGACGGCGAAATTGGCGAAGACGAAGGTTCACGCGGTGAAAAGGAACTCGATGCGTTGACGAAGAAGCACGTTGATTCCATCGACGAGCTCTACAAGCGCAAGGAAGCTGAGCTTCTCGAGGTTTAATCGATGAGCCAGCTCACTGAAACGAAACCCGAACCTAAGAAGTCGCGGGCGGGGCGTAACCTGCCCGCTGCTATTGGGGTCGGTGTTGTGCTTGGCTCGCTGTTAATTATTGGCCTATTCTTTATTCCCTGGCTCTTGGTCAGCTTGGCTGCTGCGGCAGCAGGCGTGGGTACCTGGGAAATCGTGAACGGCATTAATCAGAAGCGCGGCATGGGGATTCCTCTAGTGCCGGCTGTTGTGATTGCTCTGGTGCTACCTTTCATTGCTTATGTGGGGGGCGGTCAGTGGCTGATTTTCGCCGTCGTTGCCTCGATTCTTTGCCTGATTGCTTTCCGTCTTTTTGGTTCAAAAGACGGCATGATTATGTCGGTCATGGGGTCAATCTTTGCGATTGCATGGGTTCCTTTCATGCTGGCACTGGCTATGCTTCTCTTTCGAGAAGAAGGTGGCTCGGGCAAGATTTTTATGATTCTGATTATGGCAATCGGTAATGACACCTGGGGCTATATCGCAGGGGTTCTGTGGGGCAAGCATCCTATGGCTCCTAAGATTTCACCCAAGAAAACCTGGGAGGGATTCGCCGGTTCCATGGTGGGTTCCATCATCGTGGGCATCATTGCTTCGATGTTCATTGATGAGCCCTGGTGGTTCGGCGTAGTGCTAGCAGTATTTCTGGTGATTACGGCAACCACAGGAGACCTTGCTGAATCTATGGTGAAACGCGAAATCGGAATTAAAGATATGTCCAATATTTTGCCCGGTCATGGTGGGGTAATGGATCGCTTGGATTCCATTGTTTTTTGCCTCGCCATTGGCTATGTGTTGTTCGCTCTTTTTGCCCTGATTGCCTAATCGCTTCATTGAATTGTTCGGTCTTCGTGGCATGATGGGTGCGGTAGTTCTCTACCGCACCCATTTATTTTTAATACATTTGGAGGGCTAGTGAAGCACCGACAGACTTCAAGTATCGGCGAATTTATTGTGGTGGATGAACACCAGCAGGGGTATTCGCGCACTGAAGTTGATGCGTACTTCGCGGGGTTAGCGGATGACTTTGAGCTACTACGGAAGGGCATTCCAGATAGCCGTGTTCAAAGCTCCGCTGATATTCGCCGGCAGTCATTTGAAGCTGAGCAAGGTGGGTACTCGCCTTCGGATGTAGATCATGCGCTCGATCGAGTGGAAGATCGATTTGCCGAATTTGAGCGTCGTCTGTTTATCGAAAAACACGGACGAATCGCATGGGAGCATGCCGTTGAAGAAACGGCAGAGTTGGTGATGGGGCGCCTCAATCGAGCAGAAGGGCATCGTTTCCGCCGTCCATCTCATAAGCTCACCAAAGGGTATTTTGTGAAGGACGTCGACGCATTGTGCAATCGGCTGCGCGACCATTTTCGTTCGGCAGAAGAACTCTCTCCGGCTGTTATTCGCAATGCTGTGTTTTCTAGTGCAACGGGGGACATGTGCTATGAAGAAACTCAGGTGGACGCTTTCTTAGATAGGTGCATTTCTCTCATGCTCGATTTGCGCTAGTCGTTGTTTGATGATGCCCCTTTTCGCGGTTGTGTGAAAAGGGGCATCTTCATCAGATGTCAGTTATCCCAGAATGTTAAAACGATGCGTGACGACGTTGAAAATGAAGACTTTCCCTGTAACTCAGATTACTTACTAATTTGTCTGCATAACGCATGTTTTCCTGAAAAGTATGTGTATGCTAATACAGTTACATTAATAAGTAGGCGAACTAATAACGATGTTTGTCTCTGCAGAAAGGAAGAACATCTTGGGTATTCTTAGCTGGATTATTCTCGGTCTGATTGCTGGCGCTCTAGCAAAACTCATCATGCCCGGTAAGCAGGGTGGCGGTATTCTCGCGACTATGGTTCTCGGTATCATTGGTGCATTCCTTGGCGGTTTGATTGGTAACTTCATCCCCGGTCTGTCCAACGGCATCAACCACATCAGCATTGGAACTATCATCACCTCCATCATCGGTGCTTTAATCGTTCTCTTCATCTGGGGCAAGTTGGTTGCTAACAAGCGCTAAGCTTCCTCTCAGCTGAGAGATTCCCCTCACCTCTAAGGTGGGGGGAATTTTTTGTCTCTGCATTTACTTATCCAACTAGACTCAAATCAAACGATTCACACTACTTTCACTGACGAGGGCCCATCACTTGAGCAGTATTCTCCGCATTCTTCGAGCCACTAAAGAACTCACCCCCTTCTATGTCGGCATTATGCTGTGCGCCATCCTTACCTCAGCGAGCGCGCTGATTGCCCCCTTCGTAATCAAAGGGGCTACCGATACGGTGGTTGCTTATCACAATGGAGACCAGTCACGCGGTCTGAGCGTTATCGTATGGTTTGCCGTGGCTTATCTTGCCTCTCAGTTGCTCAACACTATTTTTAACAACGTGGGCGGCTATTTGGGTGATGTGATGAGCCAGCGCATGCGTACCAGCTTGTCGGTGCGTTACTTCGACAAGTTGCTCTCGCTTCCTCTCTCATATTTCGATGAAGAACTTACCGGCACTATCATTTCGCGCTTGAACCGTACTATTACTGAGATTGCTCGGTTCATCCAAATGTTCTCCAATACGATGTCTTCCATGCTGATTACCACCGTGGCTGTGCTTGCCATCAGCGGCTGGTATTACTGGCCGCTTGCCGTCCTGCTGATTATTATCTTCCCCGTGTACCTATGGCTGACCAGCCGCACCAGTGTGAAGTGGCAGGTGTGGGAAACGGAAAAGAACCAGGATATTGACGCGGCGTCGGGCAGGTTCAACGAGGTCATTGGACAGATTCGCGTGGTGAAGTCATTTGGTCAGGAACGCCGCGAGCTTGGCCTGTTTAGCAAGCTGTTTCACCGCACCATTGGTACAACCCAGAAGCAGTCCCGCTACTGGCACCTGATGGATATTTATCGCCTGGCGTTCTTGAATATCATGTTCTTTGTGCTGTACCTGATTATTTTTGTTCGCACTATTCAGGGGTTTTTCTCCATTGGCGACATGGTTTTGCTGATTCAGCTGATGACCATGGCTGTGGCTCCTGTGACTTCTCTGAGTTGGATTGTGGATGCTACGCAGCGCGCCATCGCTGGTTCGCAGGATTACTTCAAGGTGATGGAACATCCGGCAGATCCGCGGTCCCTGGCTATTACTGCGGAAGGTAAACACTCTCAGGAGCCAGAGCCGGTCAAGGCGGCTCCTGGCGAAGAAATCATCCGTTTCCATAACGTCACCTTTGGTTATGAGGGAGAGGAAGATGTTCTGCATGATATCGATTTATCCATCAAGCGCGGAGAAAAGATTGCGTTTGTGAGCGAATCAGGCGGCGGCAAATCAACCCTGATGGCCTTGCTAGAAGGTCTATATGATCCTCGTACCGGTTCAGTAACCGTAGACGGAATGGACATCGTTGGCGGCGACCTTGAAAAGCTACGTTCGCAAATCGGCATGGTGTTCCAGGACGCTTCCTTATTCTCTGGCACTATCGCAGAGAACATTGCCTACGCACGTCCGGGCGCTACCGAAGATGAAATAGAACAAGCAGCCATCAAAGCTAACGCAGATAAATTTATTCGCGGGTTTAAAGATGGCTACCAGTCCGTAATTGGTGAGCGCGGTTTGAAACTCTCCGGAGGACAGAAGCAACGCATCGCCGTAGCGCGAGCTATTCTCAAGGACGCCCCCATCCTGATTCTGGACGAAGCTACCTCAGCACTGGATACCAAGGCAGAACGCGCCGTCCAAAAGGGTCTCGACGAGCTCATGGTAGGGCGAACCTCCCTCATCATTGCGCACCGCCTCTCCACTATCTCGGCAGTTGACCGAATCGTCACCTTGCGCAACGGCAAGATCGAAGAGATCGGCTCACCAACAGAACTAGCACAATCAGGCGGTATCTATTCCGAGCTGCTGAGCCTACAAAACTCATCGACAAAGCAGGACAAGAAACGCCTGCAAAGTTTTGACATCGTGGGCTAACTAGTTGCAGTTTCAACCTGACGAACAGCGTCACCGCTTTTCCGAAAGAGCGGTGGCGCTGTTCTTCTATGAGAAACTAAACGTATGAGATTTGGATCAACACAGCGCCTGAATTCATCCCGCCAAGAACTAACCGAACAGCTCAAAGAGTTTCTCTCCGGTTCGCGCACGGTAACCCTGCTGGGATCTACTGGCTCCATCGGTACACAAGGCCTTGAAGTAATAGAGCACCTCAACTCACTAGCTGGGGTTCCTTCCTCCGATGACGGCGCCCCATTGAGAGTCAAGGCTCTGGCTGCGGGAACATCCTCCTTAGACCTGCTAGCTCAGCAGGCTGTAGCGTTCCGCCCCGAGCTCATAGCAACGTCGGGAACTGCAGAACACGCAGCTCAGCTCAGAGAAGCAATCCAATCTCAAGCAGGTTCCTCCTACCGCCCAGAAATCATCTGGGGGCAAGACGCTGCAACACGCGCCGCACAAGCAGGCGCCGACGTCGTCCTCAACGGCATCACCGGTTCAATCGGACTGCAACCCACCCTCGCTGCGCTCGAAGCGCACTCGCAGGTGGCGTTGGCAAATAAGGAATCCCTCATTGCAGGCGGGGCGTTGGTCAAAGCAGCGGTAGACGCATCGCCGCTAGAGCAGCCGATGATTCCTGTCGACTCCGAGCACTCAGCTCTTGCCCAGGCGCTCGCTAGCGGGCACGATGCTGAAGTGGACCGGCTCATTTTGACTGCTTCTGGCGGCCCTTTCCGCGGTATGGGATACGAGCAACTTCGCGAGGTAACCCCCGAACAAGCTCTAGCTCACCCCACCTGGGACATGGGTCTAGTCGTCACCACCAATTCGGCGTCTATGGTCAATAAGGCTTTGGAAGTTCTTGAAGCCCACCATCTCTTTGGCGTTGACCTAGACCGGATTGATGTAACCGTTCACCGTCAGTCCGTAGTGCATTCGATGGTGCAATTTGTAGACGGCTCGACCATCGCCCAGGCAAGCCCGCCCACCATGCTGTTGCCCATCGCGCTGGGTCTTACCTGGCCGCACCGTATATCCGGGGTCGCGCAGCCGTGTGACTGGAGTAAAGCTTCCGAATGGACTTTTGAGCCCCTCGATCACGAGGCCTTTCCTGCGGTGAACATGATTAAAGACGCCGGACGTCGAGGCGGCACCTTCCCCGCCGTCTTTAACGCGGCGAATGAAGAAGCTGTAGCAGCATTTCATGCTGGGAAGATACGTTTTACCGATATTATTGAATCTGTGGGCAAAGTATTGGACGAACACGACCAATCTGAGGCCAAAACCGAAGAAAAAGATTTGACTTTGGACTCAGTTTTGCATGCAGAGCGCTGGGCTCGTATACGTGCGAACGAAATCCTGGCACAATAGAGGAGTATCAAAAACGTGTTGACCGTGGCCGCAGGAATTTTCCTGCGGCCACGGTCTTTTAAGTTGCTGACCCCTGTCAGGAGCCCCGCTGAGAAGAACAGCGAAACCACTGGATGAAGTTTAGAAAACGGTCAGACCACGCGCACGGAATTGCTCACGCACTCGTTCGGTCTCCTCTTTGGTAGGAGGGGAGACATCTTCGAGTTTGTAATCCAACCCCAAAGACTTCCACTTGTCGGTACCCATCTGGTGGAAGGGCAGAACCTCTACGCGTGAAACAGCGGTGCGCCATCTGCGGACGATATCGGCAACCTTCTCCACGTTCTCTACCGAGTCGGTGTATCCGGGGACCACAACGAACCGAATCCAGATTTCTTTACCGAGCGCGGTGAGACGATCACCAAAATCGATGGTAGGTTGCAACGCTCTGCCGGTGAGGGCACGGTAGATTTCTTCATCTCCCGATTTGACGTCGAGCAACACCAAATCAACAGACTCTAAAAAGTCATCTGTTGCCGCAGCCCCCAAAAAACCGGAGGTATCGATACAGGTATGAATGCCCATCGACTTAGCACTCATGAGCAAGTTCCACGCAAAAGCGCGTTGCATGAGTACTTCACCACCGGAGATAGTCAGGCCGCCGCCGGTAGAGCGGAAAACCTTTTTATACCTCTTGAGCTTCTTGATGAGTTCGGAAGCTTCAATGGGTTGCCCGTCTTTCATATTGAAAGTATCGGGGTTGTGGCAGTAGAGGCAGCGTAAGGGGCATCCGTTCATGAACACCGTCATACGTGTTCCGGGGCCATCTACCGCCGTCACCAGTTCCCAGGAGTGCACAGAACCCAGCTTGCCCTCGCGCATCAGAGCGAGTTGCTGGCTACGTTCAAATTCTGTTTGCTCTCCCAGACCCCAGGTTCCTGCCCCTGCATGGCGAGACGCCGGGGGAGCAAAATCTTGCTCTCCCAGCGTCGACCCGGTTTCTAATGTAACCGTTGTTGAAGACATAAAGTCCTATCCCAAAGATGTGAAAGTTCTATGCGCCTGCGTGGAAAGTACGGGAGAGAACGTCCATCTGCTGCTCGCGGGTCAGGCGCACAAAGTTTACTGCGTAGCCTGAAACGCGAACGGTGAGGTTGGGGTAGTTCTCGGGGTTTTCCATTGCATCTTCTAGAGTTTCGCGATTCAAAACATTGATGTTCGCGTGGTACAGGCCCTTCTGGCCTGCAGGCTTTGCCTCGCGGTTAGCCTTCATTGATGCAAGACGCTCTTCAAAAGTTTTTACTGCCATGATGTTCTCCTTGATGAATTGTGTTGAAAGGGTGGTGGTAGGACGCGCGCGGTTCGGCGTCCTACCGGGGTTGATTAGTCTTCTTCGGGCAAGAATCCAGCGTCGAGAATACCGACGAGGTTCTTGACCTGGTCGTCTTTGGTGCGACCCAGCGCGGTAGGCGTGATGGTGTTGGTTAGCGAGATGCCATCGAGGGCGTCCTGGTAATCCAGTTTGCCGACGGAAAGCATTGAGGCAACCATCCCGTGGGTGTCCATGCCGTTCTCGGGGTTTGCACCGGGGGAGAAGGGCGTGCCTGCGCGGTGACCGGAGGGGAAGTTACCCGTTGCCTTGCCATAAACCACGTTGGAAGTAATGGTAAGTACGGACTGGGTCGGGATTGCATCGCGGTACATGGGGATCGCTTTGATCTTGCTCATGACCGTGTGAACGATGGTCGCAGCAATATCGTCTGCGCGATCGTCGTCGTTACCGTAGGCGGGGAAGTCGCCTTCAGTTTTGTAATCCACAATCAGACCGGTCTCATCGCGAATCGGGGTGACCTTGGCATACTTGATAGCTGCCAGGGAGTCCGCAACGATGGAGAGACCTGCAATACCGCAGCCCATGGCGCGAATAATATCTGAATCGTGCAGAGCCATTTCAATAGCTTCGTAGGCGTACTTGTCATGGCTGTAGTGAATGATGTTCAAAGCCTCAACGTAGGTACCGATTACCCAGTCGAGCATCTCTTCATATTTCTGCCAGACCTCATCGAAATCGAGGGGGCCGTCACCGGAAATAGGATCATGACCTTCAACGATTTGCTTGCCGCTCACTTCGTCGCGGCCACCGTTGATGGCGTACAGCAAAGCCTTCGCAGCGTTGACGCGCGCACCGAAGAACTGCATCTGCTTGCCGACCTTCATCGGAGAAACGCAGCAGGCAATAGCGGCATCGTCGCCCCACTGGTCACGAATCTGCGGATCAGATTCGTACTGAATGGATGAGGTCTCAATAGAAATTGATGAGCAGAATTCTTTGTAACCTTCGGGCAACCGCTCGTCCCAGAAAATGGTGATGTTGGGCTCGGGAGCAGGGCCAAGGTTACGCAAGGTCTGCAACAGGCGGAAGGAGGTCTTGGTGACCAGAGTACGACCATCGTCGCTGAACCCACCGTCTGACCAGGTCGCCCAGTAGGGATCGCCGGAGAAGATTTGATCGTAATCAATAGTGCGCAGGAAGCGGGTAATGCGCAGCTTGATAACCAGCGCATCAATGATTTCCTGAGCCTCAGATTCGGTAATCAGACCGGCTTTGAGATCGCGCTCAAAGTAGGCGTCCAAGAAACCCGAGAGGCGACCAATAGACATAGCTGCGCCGTCCTGGGATTTCACGGAGGCGAGGTAACCGAAGTAAGTCCACTGCACAGCTTCTTTGGCGGTCTTTGCAGGACCAGAAATATCAAAGCCGTACTTGGCAGCCATCTTCTTCAAGCGTTTCAGAGCCTTAATCTGCTCTGAGTGCTCTTCACGGTAGCGCGCCCAGTGCTCGGAGAAACCCTGATCGGCTACGCGATCCTTGTCAATTTCCTTTTCAGAAATCAGGAAGTCGACACCATAGAGGGCTACACGGCGGTAGTCTCCGATAATGCGACCGCGACCGTATGCATCGGGCAAACCGGTGATGATGTGAGAGGAACGAGCCGCACGAATGCGAGGAGTGTAGATATCGAACACTGCCTCATTATGGGTCTTGCGGTACTCGGTGAAGATCTTTTTGACATCTTCGTTGGGTTCTTTACCGGCTTCACGGATTGCAGTTTCAACCATGCGCCAGCCGCCGTTAGGCATCATGGCGCGCTTGAGAGGAACATCGGTTTGCAAGCCAACGACGACGTCGTCGTCTTCGCTAATGTAGCCAGCGCCGAAAGCGTCAATCTCAGCGGGAGTTTCGGTATCAACATCGTAGACGCGGCGTTCGCGTTCAACTGAGAGGTACTTCTTCTCTAGAGTGTCCCATACACGCAGGGTCTTGTCGGTGGGACCTGCAAGGAAATCAGCGTTACCTTCAAAGGGAGTGTAGTTGCGCATGATGAAATCGCGGACATCTACATGCTCCTGCCAGGGACCACCAACAAACCCAGCCCAAGCTTCAGTTTTTGGATCGTTCTGATCGGGCTGGATGGTATCTGGACGGTCTACTGTTACGGTCATCTGTTGTGCTCCTATAGAGGTGCTTTTATTCAATAAAATATTGAATGTTCGAATACTCTTACTCTATAAAATTGCTGCGTGAAGGTCAGCCCCGCACCAAGAATGTTAAGAGTCATTTTGAGTAGAAGTAGGGTCAAAAACCGCAGAATATCAGGCTTATGAGAAATGTTATGCAGGATAACTCTTCAATAGAATTTCCAAACTATTCTCTATATTTTCATTTGTGAAGTTTATGTAAATTGAACCTTATTCTTAGTGTAAAAATGACCTTTTGGGTTATCCACAGGTTTTCGTGATTGGATAGCTAGCATCCCGTGAGTAATCGCTACGGGGAGCTCCGTGTGTATGCTTCACGGAGGCACGATTGTTCAACGAATGACGGTTCAGGAGAATTTAGTGGGAGTTGCACTCTTTATCAGTGGTGTGGTGGTGATGGTCATTGCTATTGCCGCTTCGATTGCCCTCCATGAAATCGGGCATTTAGTTCCTGCGAAAATTTTCCGTGTGAGAGTACCTCAGTACATGATTGGGTTCGGTAAAACGCTGTTTTCGGTGAAAAGAGGCGAGACAGAGTACGGGCTCAAAGCTATACCGCTGGGCGGGTATATCGCTATGGTGGGCATGTATCCTCCGGGGGCGACGCGCGACCCCCAGAAAAAACCTGGACCGCTAGCAGATATATATGATGAAGCCCGACGCGCGGACGCCCAACGGATTCTTGCCACCGATAAGGGGCGACTTTTCTATCAGTTACCTGTCTGGAAGAAAATCATTATCATGCTGGGCGGGCCCACCATGAATTTACTCATCGGTGTACTTTGCCTTGCTGTATTAATTTTGGGCTTTGGTCAGCAGCAACCTACCACCACGATTTCATCAGTTTCTCAGTGCGTTCAAAAGGTCTCAGCCACGAACGTCGATAACGCTGCCTCGGATGGTTGCGGAAACGATGCGCCTCAATCTCCTGCGGCTGAGGCGGGTATCGAACCGGGGGATAAGATTCTGTCGTTTGCAGGAACTGAGGTCAGTTCCTGGGATCAGCTGAGCGAACTTATTCGCTCCCACGCTAATCAGAGTGTGCCTGTTACGGTGCAGCGCGATGGCACGCGCACCGAACTTACTATTGAGCCGATGCTCACCGCGCGCCCTGTGCTCAATGAGCTAACGGGCCAGTATGAGAAGAATGCCGATGGCACCTATCAAACTGTGGAGGTCGGTTTCATCGGAGTTGGTCCGACGAGTGAACTGACTCCCGGCACTGTGAGCGATGTACTACCTACCGTGGGGCAGAATTTGCAGCAGATTGGTTCTACCCTCATTAAACTTCCTGTCCGCGTTTGGGGTGTGGCGCAGACATTACTGACCAACGGTGAGCGAGCAGCAGATTCACCGGTTTCTGTAGTGGGCGTGGGGCGAATCGCCGGTGAAGTAGCGGCAACAGACAAAATCGATCTGCACTCCAAGGTTGCTTCGTTGGTTTCGCTTATCGGCTCGATGAACCTGATGCTCTTTGTCTTCAACCTGATTCCCTTACTACCGCTGGACGGTGGCCACGTGCTGGGTGCTCTCTGGGAGGGGATTCGTAAAATATGGGCAAAGCTGAGAGGAAAGTCTTCGCCGGGGGCTTTCGACCCCGTCAAGCTCCTACCACTGACCTGGATAGTTGCCGGGGCGTTCTTGGCGATGTCCGGCATCCTGATTCTTGCCGATATTTTCAAGCCAGTCAGTATTTTCTAAGGTCTAGGGGCGGTTAATACGGAGTAGTTTAGCCAGCTGTTCATGGTGGTGCGATGGCAGGCACTGTGCTTCATAGACCTGGCGCGCAAGCTCCTTATCGCCCATTTTCGCCCGAAACGCCATACCCATAGTGATTCCATGCTCTGGCGCGGGTAGAAATTCCAGGGTATCACCGGGAGAAATCACGCCGGGTTCAAGCACTCTGAAGTAGCAGCCAGAATCCCCGTGCTGGGTAAAAGACTTGACCCAGCCCTTTTGGTCTAACCAGGAGGCGAACGTGCGACAGGGCTGGCGAGGCACGCTCACCTGCAACAGAGCTGACCCAACGCGTACTTTTTGATTAATGACTGCGGTGCTCCAATCGACGCCCTCCGTCGTCAGGTTCTCCCCGAAAGCGCCCGACTCATAGGTGCTGTTGTTTTCTTTAGACCACCACTGTAATTCTTCTAAAGCAAAAGCATAGACTGCCTTATCGGCGCCTCCATGATGTTTGCAGTCTCCAATAGCATCACCTTTTACTCCTGAGCCGTCACCATAATTCGGCCCCGGAGCAAATACCGAGATGAATTTCTGGGGCAGTTTGTTGATCCCCGAAATCTTATCTTCCCCGGTAGGGCAGGGGATTGGTCGGGCAACGTTGGTTGAAACAACGACGCCGTGTGTGCCTCCGGCAGCGGGAATTTTCAAAAGTGAAGAAGCCATGTCTCCATCATATTCAAACGCACTCTGATCGCCCTGAACAACGTGGGCAAATGTACTTTGCTCCTATATCGCTCCTGAGGGAATGAAGTGGCAGAATAGGATGATGATGTGATGCGTGGTTTTCACGTATCTAGGCAAAAACTTTGGAGGATTTATCTTGGCTTCGGTCAATCTAGGAATGCCAGCGGCACCAGCGCCCACACTCGCACCCCGCCGCAAAACCCGCCAGTTCAACGTCGGTTCGGTGGGCGTAGGCTCAGATTCTCCTATTTCTGTGCAGTCGATGACTACGACCAAGACACACGATATCGGCTCGACCCTACAGCAAATCGCTGAACTGACTGCAGCAGGCTGCGATATCGTTCGTGTTGCATGCCCCACCGATAAGGACGCCGAGGCGCTTCCAATCATCGCCAAGCAGTCACAGATTCCCGTGATTGCTGACATTCATTTTCAGCCCAAGTACGTTTTCCAGGCGATTGAAGCCGGTTGCGGCGCGGTTCGTGTGAACCCTGGTAATATCCGCAAATTTGATAACCAAGTTAAAGAGATTGCTCAGGCAGCGCAGGAGCACGGTACTTCTATCCGTATCGGCGTCAACGCTGGTTCTCTGGACCCGCGCCTGCTGGAGAAATACGGCAAGGCAACCCCTGAAGCCCTGGTGGAATCGGCAGTTTGGGAAGCCTCATTGTTTGAAGAGCACGGCTTCCGCGACTTCAAGATTTCAGTGAAACATAATGACCCCGTAGTGATGGTTGAGGCTTACCGCCAGCTCGCAGCAGCGGGCGACTGGCCCTTGCACCTGGGCGTGACTGAAGCTGGTCCTGCATTCCAGGGAACTATTAAGTCCGCAACTGCTTTCGGCGCTCTGCTCTCTGAAGGTATCGGCGATACGATTCGTGTATCTCTCTCAGCTCCTCCTGTTGAAGAGGTAAAGGTCGGTTCTCAGATTCTTGAATCACTGAACCTGCGCCCTCGTAAACTCGATATTGTTTCTTGCCCCTCCTGCGGTCGCGCCCAGGTGAATGTATGGGAACTTGCAGAAAGCGTCTCAGCCGGTCTCGAAGGTATGAAGGTTCCCCTGCGCGTTGCCGTCATGGGTTGTGTCGTCAACGGACCCGGCGAAGCTCGCGAAGCCGATTTGGGCGTTGCTTCCGGTAATGGAAAGGGCCAGATTTTTGTGAAGGGTGAAGTCATCAAGACTGTACCCGAATCAGAAATCGTTCCTACCCTCATCGAAGAAGCAAACCGTATTGCTTCTGAGATGGAAGCACGCGGTGAATTCGTGCCAGATGATGCCGCGCCCGAGGTCACCGTCAAATAGCCAGCCGTAGGTTCTCTTCGATGAACCTCCTACGAGAAAGCCACCGGAAACGTGTTTTCATTTCTTCAGCGTTCATCGCGTGATGCGCTGATTCGCCCCCTCACCATGGAGGATCGGGCTAATTTAGAAGCAATGATTAACACGGATCCGGTAGCTTTTCTCTATGCAGCGGAGCACCTTGATCTGTTTGGGTTGCCAGCGTCGTCAGCTATGCCGGCGTTGCGAACGTCTGCCGGGTTCATGGGTATTTTTGAACCGACCAGCGACGAGACGACGGCGCCCGTAGCCAACGCCGGGTTAGAGCCTGAACAGCACCGGCGGCAGAGCGGTCTTAGTTTGAGCCCCCGTATCAAACAAATTGCCGATATATTTCTTTCCCCCATCTCCCAAGCTCGTCCATCATCCTCAGAGCTAGAAGACGATGGAGAAGAGCCACTGCGTAGTGCAGCGCCGATTTCCCACGTCCTCGTAGGTGCGTTTTGGCTGGGATCAAACTGCGTACCTCTGGTGATTCCTGATGCCTACCGCGCTCAGGTGGCAACCGTTATTGCTCGCTCGTCTCGGACAGTAGCTTCCATTTTTGGAGCGCAACAGGACGTCCTTGGCCTCTGGGAGTTACTTGCCCCTAAAATGGGCAAAGCATTGTCGATCCGAGAGAACCAACCACTTCTGTATCTACCTCTGGATGTTTCGCTTGAACGCCTGGCTGCGCAGTCGTTATACCGTCCAGATTTAGAAGCACCTCAGGTCGTTGCCGGTGGCGCTCGTTGGGCGAGGACCTCAGACCGCCAATCTTTGCTCAAGGCATCGGTTGCTATGTTTACCGAAGAAGTCGGCTACGATCCTATGTCTAGGGATCCTGTGGGCTATGCCCGCAGAGTCGACGAATTCATTAGAACCGGGCGGTCTGTGGTGGCAACGAACGACGACGGCGTGGTGGTTTTTAAGGCGGATTTGGGGTTGGCGCATGCCGATGTTTGCCAGATTCAAGGGGTGTGGCTACACCCTGCTTACAGAGGGTTTGGGCTCTCTGAGCCGTTGCTTGCTCAGGCGTTCCAGCTTATCAGGCCGCGTTTTCCGCACATCAGCTTGTATGTGAATGATTTCAATACCCGGGCGCGTAAACTCTATGCAGCATTGGGTATGAGTGAAGAAAACACGTTTGCCACCATCCTCTTCTGAGTCTGAAAAGTTCCCCTGATCAGCGTCTTGAGTTCGTAATAAACTTTTTAGTCTTTAACTCGCTGTGCGCAGTAAAAATGACACTCACTCAGTAATCTGTCGTTTAAATATCTATCTTTTGATTTGAAGGAAACATCAAAAATGTTTAAATCCCCTTGTCAGGGAGGGGATACGAGTTGTGGGTCAAACGGGGTTAGCATAATTTCCCCTAGTCACAGGTATTTTTGCGCCTTAACCCACAGTTATAAGGACAAATTTTCAAAACTCTGAGTAATATCTGAGTGAGAGCTTTATTTTCCGTAATTCTTTTAAGAGTCGGCTGACAGGCATTTTTACCTGCTTTAGCCGCGTCTTTCGCACATCCCTACATACATATATGCACTTTTAGAGGAGATTACTCATGGGTAAAAAACAACGCACACTGAGCGCTACCCTTCTTTCGGCTACTTTCTTGATGAGCTTGGCTCCCGGCGCAGCACAGGCGGCCGATGCTTCAGCCATTTATATGAATCCCCAAGCTGGGATTACAAAGCTGTGGAAGACTGACCCAGCTAAGTATGGTAATCCTGTTTCACCAGAGAAATGCGTTAAAGGAAAAGGTTGTGAACAGGTTTTTGAGAAGTCTGTTATCACCTGGAATTCCCGCAACGGTGTCAAGGCGCTGACCGGCGCAGAGCGTGCTCAGGCGTTTGAGAAGGTTGGCGGCATTGGTACGGTTGGTGCTTTAGAGGGCGACGCCTGGGATAACGCTTTCTGTGGCCCTTCAGTTACTACCTTTGACGGTAAAACCCGCCACCTCGTCGTCGTGGGTGGAGATAAAGCAACTATTGGTTCTTCTATCGATTTGAACTCGGTCGAAGGCAAACAGTGGATTAAGGATCGCGCTACATCCAAGAAGTGCTTTACCTCGGTAGTTACTCCTCCTGCTCCCGGTGAAAACAACCAAATCCCCACAAATATTGACTGGTCCAAAGCAAGCCATGAGTGGAACGGCGACCGCCTCACCTTCCGCACAGACACCACCTCATACGTCGTCGCAGCAGATGCCAACTTGAAGCCAAAAGCTGGTGCAACTGTTTATGAGGTGCCCCTGTTCGCCAAGACCAATATCTATTGGAATAACTGGGAGCGGGCGTACCAAAATACTGCGTTTGATCCAGTAGCTGCTCTCGGTATGCCTGTTGCCCAGCCTGCCTGGCAGGACAAAGCGTACACCCAGCAGTTTGAGGGTGGCACCGTGACGTATAACCCCGCTACCGGAGAACACTCGATTCATATTTCCCTAGAGGGTGCCAAAGCCTACTCTAAGATCATTGGACAACGCCTTGATATTCCTGCAGACGGTTACACAGGAAATCTTGTACCAATCGGTAATCACCTCTACGCAGAAAAGGGTGAAGCCTTTGCCTTTATCTATGACTCCCAATCAGGAGAGTTTGGAGTGATGGACAACCGCGTCTACGACGAATTTCTGCAGAACCCTAGCCATTTTGGTACTTGGGATGGGACCGAAGTATACGGCGATGGACGTGGAGGTCCCCTCTATAACGGGGCAGTCTCCCTTTTCACTACCGCCGATGGTAAATCTGCCTGGGCTGGGGGAGAAAAGACTCAGTCCGTGTATTACACCGTTGAGAATGCAGATGGGACTAGAGTCACAGAGCATATCGACCGTGAACCTGTTTGGATTCCCACCGATCCCGCCAAGGTCGACTGGAGCAAGGCACACTATTACGAGTTGCCGGGTCTTCCCAACGAGGCAGGTGGAGCGCTCTTCTATCAAGACGGTCCAGCATCATCCATTATTATCAAAGCAAATGCAGATGGGACTCCCAAAGCGGGGGCAGCCGCATACCGTTCTGATTGGTTAGGTTACTTCTATCCCTTTGACGGACGCTTTACCTACAATGATTTCTCCGCCTGGTCTAACCCCACCCCTTCAGGAGATACCGCTCCTCACGCTTTCCTAGGTGTTCCTCTTGAGGATGGTAAAACCGTTGTAGAAAACGGCGTTACCTACCAGATTCAGAAGTTTGAACACGGTTCCATTAAATGGGAAGTGCCAGTAGGGGATGCTGCGGCTAAGGATGCTGTTGTTACTTTGGACGCTGAAACACAAAAAATTTATGACGAGCGTCTTGGCTAATAATCCGGGAAGCTCTCGGGCTATTCCTATAAGAAGTGCAATGGGAAGAAGGATTCCTGTTGCACTTCCCCTAAAACTCAACGAAGAGGAAAAATGATGAAATTTTCATCCAACAAATGGGGCGTCTCGCTTCTTTCTGCGACTGCTCTCGTCGCGCTACTACCCAGTGTGGCTCAGGCGGCCCCTATTCCGAGTGTCTACATGAACCCCAACGCTGGTATCACCAAACTCTGGAAAACAGACCCTGCCAAATACGGCCAGCCATTATCGCCGGAGAAATGCGTTAAGGGTAAAGGCTGCGAGCAGATTTTTGAAAAGTCTGTTATTACCTGGGGTTCATCCACCGGCGTCAAAGCTATTACCGGTGCCGATCGTGCTCAGGCATATGAAAAAGCAGGCGGTATCGGTGTGGTTGGCGCCCTCGAAGGTGACGCCTGGAATAACACTTATTGTGGTCCATCGGTAACAACTTTTGACGGCAAGACCCGCCACCTCGTCGTCGTCGGTGGCACCAAGGCGACTGCGGGTTCATCCATTGATTTGAACTCAGTCGAAGGTAAGAAATGGTTGCAAACGCGAGGCACAGCCAAGGCATGCTTTGATGCCAAGCCAGCAGTAGACAACGAAGCTGCAACCAAAGCCAAAGTTCTTGATATGGTGCATAAATCCTTTGACTCTACCGTTACGGCTGAAGACATTATCGTCACTGACGGTCGTTACTACGCAGTAGCTGTAGGATATAAAGGACGCGTTTTCCTTTACGACCAGCAGATCGGAAACAGCGGAATACTTGAAGGACCGGTTTATACCGAATACATCAAGAACCCTTCGTATTATGGCGGGCTTATCATCTCATTTTCCCCTGACGGCGGCGACAGCGATATGGGCTATGTCAGCATCTTCGGTGAGTCAGCAGTCAATGAGTTCGCACTTCAAGCCTATGGCGAGCGCTCCGTCAGCGTGCAGCACTCCCAGTATGTTGTCAATGCAGATGGAACAAAGACCTGGCAGCCTGTTGAGGACTACGTGATTGACCACGAAGTTCCTTATACCCCGCTTGATATTAATTCCATCGACTGGTCCAAGGCTTCCTACTCAGATATGCCAGGGCTACCCGGTGAAGAGGGCGGTGCCCTTTTCGTCACAGATGCCCGTGCCATGTACATCATCAAAGCTAACGCAGATCACACTCCTGTAACAGGAGCTAAAGCCTATCGCTCGGAATGGCTGGGATATCAAGAGTCCATCATTAGCCGTGGATCTTGGACGCAAGCTCAGCAGTGGTACCAAGGCGATTGGAATCTTGAGCCTAGTAAGGTGAGCGCTTTGGGCGTGCCTGTTGCTGAGGCAAAAATTGTGGAAGAAGGCGGCCTCAAATACCAAACGCAGCAATTTGAGCATGGATCTATCAAATGGCTCATGCCAGATAGTAAGCTCGTCAATCCAACCTATGAGGCAGAAATTACGTTAAATCCTGAAGCTCAGGCGTTCTTCAACTGGTAGGGGATTATCTCTCGACGTCTGATGTGCTGATTTAGCTTAATGGTCGCGTCTTAGAGCGGTGTGCATCCTTTCTAGAGGGTGCGCACCGCTCTTTTTTACTTTTTCTGTTGTGCATGCCGTGAGACAGTAGAATAAAACAAAATGCCTCTAGCCTGCGTGCTGGGGGAGAACCCCAAGAGAAACGGATGATTCAGGTGGCAACTACTCGCCTTTCACAACTCTTTCTGCGCACTCTGCGCGATGATCCGGTAGATGCCGAGGTCGCCAGCCACAAACTGCTGGTTCGCGCCGGGTACATTCGTCGTGCTGCCCCCGGCATTTATACCTGGTTGCCGCTGGGTCTTAAGGTGCTCAACAAAGTTGAGAACATAGTGCGCGAAGAAATGAACGCGATTGGTGCACAGGAAGTTCATTTTCCTGCTCTTTTGCCCCGTGAACCCTATGAGGCGACCAACCGCTGGACCGAGTACGGCGATAATCTTTTCCGCCTGCAGGATCGCCGCGGCACTGACATGCTTTTGGCTCCTACCCATGAAGAGATGTTCACCCTTTTGGTCAAGGACCTTTATAGCTCCTACAAAGATTTGCCGGTCTATCTCTACCAGATTCAGACCAAGTACCGCGACGAAGCGCGTCCTCGTGCCGGACTGCTCCGCGGTCGTGAATTCATTATGAAGGACTCCTACTCCTTCAACATTGACGACGCCGGGTTGGAAGAAGCGTATTTCGCTCACCGTGGGGCTTACCAGCGTATATTTGAGCGCCTTGGCTTAGAAATCGCCATCGTGAAGGCACAATCAGGTGCTATGGGTGGCTCCCGCTCGGAAGAGTTCTTGCACCCCACGCCTGTCGGCGAAGATACTTTTGTGCGGTCGGAAGGTGGATACGCGGCAAACGTTGAAGCAGTCACAACCGTAGTGCCAGAACCTATCGATGCCAGCAACACCCCTGCGGCATCCATCGAGGTAACTCCAGACTCACCCACTATCGAGACTCTGGTAGAACAGTCCAATGCGCTTCACCCCAAATCAGAGGGGCAATGGACCGCTGCAGATACCCTGAAAAACGTTGTTATCGCAGTCATTCACCCCGATGGCACTCGCCAGCTTGTTGCCATTGGCGTGCCTGGCGACCGCGCGGTCGACATGGGCCGCGTCGAAGTGAACGTGGGCGTATTGCTCGGTATTGGCGGCGAAGTTGAGGTAGAAGCAGCAACCGAGGAAGACTTCAAAAAATTCCCCCAGCTGGTCAAGGGGTATATTGGCCCCGGTCTCTCTCTCGATGCAAAACTGCTTGGCACCGAATCAGAGACCGAAATCCCATACTTTGTTGACCCCCGTGTAGTCTCCGGTTCGACATGGATTACCGGTGCTAACGAAGCTGAGAAGCATGTGTACAACCTCGTCTTCGAACGCGATTTTGAGGCGGACGGTGTGATTGAGGCCTGTGAAGTTCGAGAAGGTGATCCCGCTCCCGACGGTTCGGGACCTCTCATTGCAGCCCGCGGCATCGAAATGGGGCACATCTTCCAGCTGGGCCGCAAATATGCAGAAGCTCTGGGGCTCAAGGTTCTAGACCAAAACGGCAAGTTGCAGACTGTCACCATGGGGTCTTACGGTGTGGGTGTTACCCGTGCGCTCGCAGCGATTGCTGAAGGAAACCATGACGATAAGGGCCTAATCTGGCCTCGAAATCTAGCCCCTGCAGACGTCCATGTGATAGCTACCGGCAAAGGGGCAGATATTACCGAATACGCTGAAAAGCTAGTGGAAGAATTATCTGCAGCCGGTCTTGACGTAATGTTCGATGATCGCCCCAAGGCATCTCCCGGCGTGAAGTTTGGCGATGCCGAATTGCTGGGCGTTCCTACCATCGTTGTGGTGGGGCGTGGTTTCAAGGACGGCAAGCTAGAGCTGAAAGATCGCCGTTCTGGCGAGACTCGGGATATTGCCGTCGAGTCCGCTGCAGAAGAAATTGTGCGAGAAGTAAATAAATAAAAGAAGTATCTCCGCGACCTGAAAAAGGGAACTGAAAATGAGGGCGCGGAGAACTTTTGCTTCGTGGGCTAGTGAAGGAGCCCCCTCATGTTTGAATCAATGGATCCAATGACCTTGATTTTAATGGTGTGCGCGGGTTTCTTTGCTGGCTGGGTCGACGCGGTAGTTGGCGGTGGAGGTTTGGTTCAGCTACCGGCGCTGATGCTTGTACCTGGACTCACTCCCTACCAGGCGTTAGCGGTCAATAAACTGGGCTCAGTTTTTGGAACAGTTGCCAGCGCCACCACCTATTACCGGCGGACTTCCGCCGATCTCCAAACTTCGCTACCTACTGCTGTCGTGGCATTTTTTGCGAGTATGGGAGGGGCAATAGTTGCAACCCATATCCCTACAACCCTTTTCAAACCCATTATTGTCTGCGCACTGGTGGGGGTTCTGCTGTTTACTGTTTTCAAACCGAATCTGGGGGAGTTGCAGCAACTCAAACATACTGGGGCTCGGCATATTCTCACAGCTTTGGGTGTCGGCGTGGTGATTGGGTTCTACGACGGGCTACTCGGACCGGGCACCGGCTCATTTTTGATGATTGCCTTGATTAGTCTTCTGGGATACAACTTTTTGCTGGCAACTGCTCAAACAAAAATTATCAATCTTGCGACTAACCTTGGAGCGTTGATTTTCTTTGCGCTTGCCGGGTACCAGGTTTGGTCATTGGGACTTCTGCTGGGATCGGCAAATCTTTGCGGTGGCTACCTGGGTGCACGAACAGCCATAGCGCGGGGGAATAAGTTCATTCGAGTGATGATGATGGGGGTAGTTTCTGCATTGATTCTTACGATGGCGTGGGATCTTTGGAGCAGAGCACTTTTCTTCTAGGAACTACTCTCCAAACGAAAGTTTCACCGACTCCCCGAAGATGGGCGAGTCAGTAGTTACAGCGGAATCAGCCCAAACCGCCTGAGCGTTCGTTTTTACATTGTTCTGAAGAGATTTCAAAGAATCTGCAGCGTGCGCTTCATCGAAGTCATAAGCAGGTTGCTGGGCGGGAACCTGAAAATTACAAGAAGTTGCCTCCGAAAGATTTTGCTCCCACTTTTCGGCTTGAGCAAGCGCATCGGATATGCGTTTTTCATCGACGTTGTCCTCCGGCTCAGGGGAACGGGCGTCAATAACTTGTGCTGCATAAAGATAGGCATGGGCAGATGCCAAGGTATCCTGCACACTGTCCGGGGCAGATTCAGCATGATTCGGAGAATCACAGCTGATGTGCACAGTTCCGACAAACTCTGGTGAGCCTTTAACTAATTTCTCTGCACTACCCGCATGCCAGAGCTGCAGGGCGAAAGTGAGTGCTTGAGCGCGGTCTGCGGCGTCCGTCGAATCATCGACGGCGATATTCCAGAGCTCATCAACTCCGGACGTGAGGGAAAAGTCCGGTACTTCTGATGTTTCAGTGGAACTCAGTTCATGGGCGCTTTCAGGCACCTGCTCCAATTGCTTCTCTATCAGTTGATCGATGGATGCCTGCGCAGAGTTATCTTGAATAGATTGCAGAGTCTGCACCATACGAACCTGGGGAGCAAGCTGTTTTTCCACACTGTCAGTCTGCTGAGCCGAGCTATACCCCCAAGTACCCAAACCAAGGATCCCTACCGCTGCAAGCATGGATATACCCGTCGATGTTTTCATCATGCACCTCTTCTCAACCAACAGAACCCTCTCTATCTTCGCACAGGTTCGCAGTAGCCCCCGAGCACGCTTCCAGAGAAAAAACAATGCACAACCGCAGCTCATTCGCTACCGTTAAGCACGAAGAATATACAACTATCAACTACTTCCCTAGAGAAAGTAATTCATGGCAAAGAAAACAGAGCTGAATTCCCGTGAACGACGCGCGGCTGAACGCGCAGCGGCAGGTATCCAAACCAGTACACCCCCCAAGCCCTTTATCAACACCGAAGAAATCCGCACCGCAATTGTTCCCGTCATCGAAGAGTTCGGATGCATACTAGAGTCGCTGAACGCTAAAGGTTCCGGTAAGAACCGCACCTTAGAAATCGTGATTGACTACACCGAAGAACGCACCGACTTCCTCTCCCTCGACACCATTGCCGAAGTTTCCCAGGGCATTTCAGCAGTACTCGATCAAGCTAATGACGGTGAAGACCCCTACCTGTTAGAGGTCTCTTCACCTGGCGCTACGCGCGCCCTGACCGAGCGTCGGCATTGGAAACGATCCCTGAACCGCCTGCTCAATATTGACCTGACCGACGGTGAGCCCTTCCTCGCTCGCCTAGATGAAGTCCTAGAGGAAGGCGTCAAAATCCGCCGCAAAAAGCAGACGAAAAAGGGGCAACCGGAGTCTTATAAAGACCAAGAAACCTTGCCTTGGGATTCAATTTCTAGCGCAAATGTAGAGATTGAGTTCAACCACTAGGTCTAAGTTCGCTAGACTTACTCCAAGACGTATTAATCGACAAGATGTTTTGTGCGGGAAAGCTCGCGTGAATTGAACACATCGACGGAGCCGGGACACCGCAAGTGTCCCGGCCCTGTTCTACACGGAAAGGCCGGCTATGGATATCGATCTGAGCAACCTGCGACTGCTGGAAAAAGAGCGAGACATTTCAATTGAGGAACTCATTCCGATGATTGAGAGCGCTCTGTTGCTGGCGTACCAGAAACAGCCCGGCGCGATTAGAGAATCACGTGCTGAGATTGACCGTAAGACTGGCGCGGTCACTATTTGGGCTCCTGAGCTCGATGATGATGATGAGCAGATAGGCGAATTCGACGACACCCCCAATAACTTTGGGCGTATCGCCGCATCGACCGCTCGCCAGGTCATCTACCAGCGCCTCCGCGACGCAGAAGATTCACATTTGTTGGGTGAATACAAGGATCGCGAAGGTCAACTAGTAACCGGTGTGGTTCAGCAGGGTCCGAATCCCCGTATGGTTCACGTTGATTTAGGCACGGTGGAGGCTGTTCTGCCGTCTTCTGAGCAGGTTCCCGGTGAACGTTACCCGCACGGTTCGCGCGTGCGTGCCTATCTTTTGGAGGCTCGTCGCGGACCTAAAGGTCCTTCAGTGCAACTTTCCCGAACCCACCCCAACTTGGTTCGCCGTCTTTTCGAACACGAAGTACCTGAAATCCAAGATGGTTCGGTAGAGATCATGTCCATTGCTCGTGAAGCGGGTCATCGTACCAAGATTTCGGTCATGGCAACTAAGCCCGGCATCAACCCTAAGGGCTCATGCATTGGTGAAATGGGTTCGCGTGTACGCGCAGTCATGAGCGAATTGAACAACGAGAAAATCGATATTGTCGATTACTCGGATGACCCCACTGAGTTCATTGCTGCGGCTCTTTCTCCTTCAAAGGTTAAGAGCGTGACGGTCACGGATCAGCGTTCATACTCTGCCCGTGCTGTGGTTCCCGACGATCAGCTGTCTCTTGCTATTGGCAAAGAAGGTCAGAACGCTCGTCTGGCAGCAAAACTCACCGGTTGGCGCATCGATATTCTCTCTGAATCTCGCTTTAACCAGGCAATGGAAGAGGCAGGTCGGATGACGGAACCCTCCGAGGATAATGCGAACTAACTCACTTAGTTGCGCTCAACCCCTCCTTCGGGGCTAAACTGGAACATAGTCTAGTTCGACTTTTCAGTCTGAGATGGACGTTTCGCGCTTTTGTGCGCCCTTCGTCCAGTTACGCCTAAGGAGGATACCATGCTTGATTCCCTCCGTACGTGTATCGGATGCAGAGTCAAAGACTCACCCCATCAACTTGTTCGCATCGTCTGCGAAAAGCGCGCAGGGGAATCTCTTCCTTTTGCAGTGTTTGATGATGAAAAGAACAAACCCGGGCGCGGAGCTTGGATTCATCCCGATTCCGAATGTCTGAGCAAAGCTCACCGCAAGGGAGCTTTTCACAGGGCGTTCCGTTCCCGAGTACAGCCTCAGGAACTGGTGATGACAGCATAGTGCTGTATAACCGGTTCTAGACTGAGCGGTCACATGCCAAACAGGTCAAGGCGAACCAATATGTAAGTCAACTAGTTTGACGACTTCTTATGCGAAAGCGAGTCAGAAAACTGATGGAAACTCTATGAGTGCCGCACGATGAGTACTTTGTTGTGCTCTCACACAGGCAAAAAAGTAGCTAGCTTCAATCCTCGAAGCCGGTTTACTCTCTTCAAGTATTAAAGGTTCGCGCCGTCCTGGTGCGAACCAGGACAGGAGAAATGTGGCTAAGCCCCGCGTTCACCAACTCGCAAAAGAGTTGGGAATTACTTCTAAAGAAGCTATCGGTAAGCTTCAGGAACTTGGCGAATTCGTCAAAGGTCCATCATCTACCGTGGAACCGCCCGTAGAAAAGAAACTACGTTCAGCGTTCCCTCAAGCTGCAGGGGAAAAGCCTGCAGAAAACCAGGCAAAGGCAGCAGAGCCCAAGGGCTCCGCACCTAAGCCTTCTGGCGCACCTAAGCCAGGCGCCGCAACTCCTAAACCAGGCGCAGCAGCACCTAAGCCTTCTGGCACACCCAAGCCCGGCAACGCACCGAAGCCCGGTGCCAAACCAACTGCGAAGCCTGCAACCCAGCAGGCAGAAACTAAGCCGGCTCAGAAAGCTAGTGGACCTCGTCCCGGTAACAACCCCTTCTCTACGCAGCAGGGCATGAACCGGAACGAATCTTCTGCTCCTTCCGCACCTAAGCCAGGCGCCGCAGCTCCTAAACCAGGCGCAGCAGCACCTAAGCCTTCTGGCGCACCCAAGCCTGGCGCTAAACCAGGTCCTCGCCCCGGAAATAATCCTTTTTCATCCCAGCAGGGTATGGGCAAGCGTAATGAGCGCGGCGAACGAGGTCAGGGCGGACCCCGTCCTGCCGGTCGTAATCAGCGCGGTGGCGGCCCTCGTCCCGCAGGCGGTCAGGGTGGCCCTCGTCCCGCAGGTGGCGGTCAGGGCGGTTCTCGTCCCGCAGGTGGCAACGGTGGCCCTCGTCCCGCAGGTGGCGGTCGTAACCAGCGTCCTGCTAACGCAGGTCAGGGCGGACCCCGTCCCGCAGGTAACAACGCACCTCGTCCTGCAAATGCAGGGGGCGGCGGAAACCGTCCTTCACCTAACATGATGCCTACCAAGATGGCAGCTCCTGCAGCCGGTGCACCCGGTCGCGGTGGCAACGCTGGCGGCGGCAATGGTCCTCGCCGCGGAGGCGGGGGCGGATTCAACCGTGGCCCTGGTCGCGGTGGCCCCGGCGGCGGTCGCGGTAACGCTCAGGGCGCTTTCGGTCGCGGCGGTGGACGTCGAGGCAAGAAGAAGAAGCAGAACCGTAGGGATCAAGATCAGATCCAGGCACCCACAGTAGGTGGCGTAGTAGTTCCTCGCGGTGACGGAGAAACTCTTATTCGCTTGCGTCGCGGTGCTTCGATTATGGATTTTGCTGAGAAGATTAATGCAAACCCCGCATCGTTGATTACCGTGCTGTTCCACCTCGGTGAAATGGCAACTCAGACTCAGTCACTGGATGAGGAAACTTTCGAGCTCCTCGGTGCTGAACTGGGCTACAAAGTTCAGGTTGTTTCACCTGAGGACGAAGAGCGCGAACTCTTCGAATCCTTCGACATCAACTTGGATGCTGAAGCTGAAGCAGAAGATGACGATGTCCTAGAGATTCGTCCTCCTGTTGTAACCGTTATGGGTCACGTTGACCACGGTAAGACTCGTTTGCTGGACGCTATCCGTAACACCAACGTTATTGAAGGCGAAGCCGGCGGTATTACCCAGCACATCGGTGCTTACCAAATCCGTACCGAGGTAGAAGGCGAAGAGCGCGCTCTAACCTTCATTGATACTCCCGGTCACGAGGCGTTTACCGCTATGCGTGCCCGCGGTGCCAAGGTCACTGACATCGCTGTTCTGGTTGTTGCAGCGGACGATGGCGTTATGCCACAGACCGTTGAAGCACTGAACCACGCCAAGGCCGCTGAGGTTCCGATTGTTGTCGCAGTCAACAAGATTGATAAGGAAGGCGCTAGCCCCGATAAGATTCGTGGTCAGCTCACCGAATACGGTCTAATTCCTGAAGAATACGGTGGCGACACCATGTTCGTGGACGTCTCTGCACGCCAGGGTTTGAACATTGACGAGCTTCTTGAAGCTATCTGCCTCACCGCAGACGGTGCTCTAGAGCTCACCGCTAACCCCAACAAGGAAGCTCGTGGCGTTGCCATTGAAGCTAACTTGGATAAGGGTCGCGGCGCGGTTTCCACCGTCTTGGTTCAGTCCGGTACCTTGCATATTGGTGACGCTATCGTGGCCGGTGTGGCACACGGTCGTGTTCGTGCGATGTTCGATGAAAACGGGAACGCTGTACAAGAAGCTGGTCCTTCACGCCCCGTGCAGGTTCTGGGTCTTTCTACCGTTCCTCGTGCAGGCGATACCTTTATCTCGACCGAAGAAGAGCGTACCGCCCGTCAAATCGCTGAAAAGCGTGAGGCTGCCGATCGTAATGCTATGTTGGCTAAGCGCCGCAAGCGCGTTACCCTCGAATCCTTCGACGCTGCTGTGGCTGAGGGCAACATGGATACCCTCAACCTCATCATCAAGGGTGACGTTTCCGGTGCTGTTGAAGCTCTGGAAGAGTCCATCATGAAGATTGATGCTGGCGGGGACGAGGTTCAGGTTCGCGTTATCCACCGTGGTGTGGGTGCGATTACCCAGAACGACGTCAACCTTGCAACCGTTGATAATGCGGTCATCATCGGCTTCAACGTTCGTCCGGCGGAGCGAGTTACCGAACTTGCTGACCGTGAAGGCGTAGAACTGAAGTTCTACACCGTCATCTACCGCGCACTTGAAGAGATTGAAGCAGCCGTCAAGGGTATGCTCAAGCCTGAGTACGAAGAAGTTGAGCTTGGCTCAGCGGAGATCCGCGAAGTATTCCGCTCCTCCAAGTGGGGTAATATCGCAGGTTCGATTGTCAAGTCAGGCATCATCAAGCGCAATTCCAAGGCACGCCTGGTACGCGATGGCAACGTGGTTCAGGACAACCTGACCATCGAGTCCTTGCGCCGCTTCAAGGACGACGCCACTGAGGTTCGCGAAGGTTACGAGTGCGGTATTGGACTCGGCTCCTTCAACGACATCAAGGACGGCGACATCATTGAGACTTGGGAGCTTCAGGAGAAGCCCCGCGTCTAAGACGTGTCTATCATCTAACACTCGTTGAGTGAGAGGGCGGGGTGTCCGGCTATGTTGCTGGGCGCCCCGCCTCATTTTTCTGCAAATAGTGCAGAACCCCGATAAACTTTTAGAAGATAAAATCTCATCGTTAAGGAGCAAAATTATGGCAGATGCAGCACGCGCAGCCCGCCTTGCGGATCGCATCAAGGTTATTGTTGCCAAAGCATTGGAACGCCGCATTAAAGACCCACGTCTGGGTTTTGTAACTATTACCGATGCGCGAGTAACCAATGACTTGCAGCACGCTACCTTGTACTACACGGTGTATGGCACCGCTGAAGAACAGGCTTCTACTCAGGCGGCTTTGGAATCTGCCAAGGGTGTTTTGCGCTCTGAGGTAGGTAAGAATATTACTGCCCGTTTGACTCCTACGCTGACTTTTGTTCCTGATGAAGTTCCGGTGAATGCATCGCATATTGAGGACTTGCTGCGTAAAGCGCGCTCTCGCGATGAGGAACTCGCTGAGGCATCTTCGGGCGCTACCTATGCGGGTGAAGCCGATCCGTACAAGAAGCCTGATGAAGAAGAATCCGAAGAGGCATAAACCAGGTGGCTAAAAAACAGCATCAGGGGCCGTCCGGGCTGATTGTCGTTGATAAGCCTGCGGGCATGACGAGCCATGACGTGGTTTCGCGTGTGCGCAGGCTTGCCCAGACGCGCAAAGTGGGGCACGCCGGCACTCTTGATCCGATGGCGACTGGAGTGCTGATTTTGGGCATTGGTAAAGCAACTAAGCTACTCACGTGGATTGTGGGGGAATCAAAGACGTATACCGCTACTATCCGCTTAGGCATTTCAACCGTCACCGACGACGTCGAGGGCGAAATTATTGAGTTCGCTGAACCCAAAGCGATTGCATCTATCGTTGAGGGGCAGATACGGGCAGAAGTGGAAAAGCTCACCGGCGATATCATGCAGGTCCCCGCGTCGGTTTCGGCTATCAAGGTAGACGGCGTTCGTTCTTACTCTCGCGTTCGTGAGGGGCAAGAGGTACAACTGGACGCACGCCCGGTGACCATTAGCGAGTTCGCCGTACATTCTATTGACCGGACCTCAATTACTACGGTGGACGTTGAAGGTGCTTCGGTTGATGCTCAGGTGATTGACCTGGATGTCACGGTTTCCTGTTCTTCTGGCACCTATATCCGCTCCCTTGCCCGAGATTTAGGGAATGCCTTGGGGGTAGGCGGACATTTGACCTCCTTGCGCCGTACTCGCATTGGCGAAATCCAAGTAGCCGAGGCTCATACGTTGGATGCTCTGGCAGAGCTGGGGAAACAGGAACAGCCTCTGCCGTTGTTTCCTTTAGAAGACGCCGCAGCCCATCTGTTTGGCGTCAGAGAGTTGAGTGCTCAAGATGCCACGGATATTTCTTTCGGACGCCGCATTGAGCCTTCTACTTCTGCACACCAGCGGGCGACGAACGGGGGAGCGACAGATGGCATTACAGCCGCTTATGCTCCCAACCAGACTCTCGTCGGGCTTATAGAAAATAAGACCTTCCGCGGACAACCCGTTGCCGCACCGTTACTGGTTTTTGAAGCAAGCCATACGTTTGAGGAGAACCCCGCATGATCGCCGGTTACGATATCTGGTTCTGGATTACCTGTCTGCTGGGAACCGTTGCTTTTCTGATTTGTCTGGTTCAATTTTTACGAGGTAAAGCGCCGGACGACTGGTCCCAGGGCTCCGCCATCGTACTGCAGGGCTGGCTATTCATCTATTTTGTGGGCTCCATCATCATGCAGTTTATGACTGATGGACCCAGCGGCGACTGGCTAGAATATTACGGGTATTTGCTGACCGCAATGGTGATTCCTGCTGGTGCTTTTACCTGGTCGATGAGTGAGAGAACGCGCTGGGCTACTCTGGTTCTGGCTATCGTTGGGCCGGTGCTTATTGTGATGGTTCAGCGTATGAATATGCTCTGGTACTACTACTAAAATTTAGGAATCCTGATTTTCCCCTACCGTTACGAGACTAAGAATTACATGATGAACCAATCACCCACCGCCAAAAATAGTGGATTCGGCCGCCTGCTGATCGTTATTTACTGGATTTTTTCCCTGTCTGCAGGTGCTCGTGCGCTCTACCAGATTTTGCGTAAGTTCGATCAAGCCCCGCTGTCGATTTCGCTCTCACTGGTTTCTGCGATTATTTATCTAGTAGCGACAATCTTCTTGGCAAAGAAGGACGCGGTGTCCTGGAACATTGCAGTGGGTGCCTTGAGCATTGAACTATTGGGTGTGCTGGGAGTGGGCATCTTCTCTTATATGCGCCCCGATCTTTTCCCCCTTGCGTCGGTGTGGTCCCATTTCGGAGCCGGCTACGGGTACGTTCCGCTAGTTCTCCCGATCATTGGCCTGTGGTGGCTCTTCCATACTCGTCAGGCTTCAACCTCTCGCGCTGTGAGTAAATAGCATGAAGTTTGCTTCTGCTCGATTCGGCAGCGGCAGGTTTTGATGCGTAATATGGAACCGTTCAAGTAGGGAAGAGGAAGACGTGGATTTGTACCGCACTATCAGCTCGATTCCGGCTGATTTCGGGCCGTCTGTGGTTACTATTGGTAATTTTGACGGCATTCATACAGGTCATGCAGCCGTCCTGGGCACGGTGGTAAACCTTGCCCGCGAACAGGGGCTTACTCCCACAGCGGTTTCGTTTGACCCTCACCCTGCGGTGGTTCATCGCCCGAACGAGCCCCTGTATGAGATTATGGGTCAGCCCGAACGCCAGCAGTACCTGGCTGAACTAGGGATTGATGCCTATATCCTGTTGCATTACACCCTGGAATTTTCTCGGCAGTCGCCCGAAGAATTTGTGAAGAATACGTTTGTTGATGCGCTGCACGCTCGATACGTAGTAATTGGTGAAGATGTCCGATTTGGTCATAATAATGCCGGTGACCTTCAGACCATGCGCGAACTAGGTCAAACCTTTGGTTTTGAGGTTGTGACCATTGACGAGCTGATGGCAGACGAGACGCACCGTACTTCTTCTACACGTATCCGGCAGCTATTAGCTGAGGGAAAGGTGGAGGAAGCGCGTCAGCTTTTAGGACGCCCGCATCGGATGGTGGGTGAAATTGTCCACGGCGCCGCCCGCGGTCGAGAACTGGGTTTTCCCACAGCTAATCTTTCGCAGCAGTCCCGGGGATTTATCCCTGCCGACGGCGTCTACGCGGGATGGCTCATTGATGAGCACGGTAAGCGCCACCCGGTTGCTACTTCTATCGGTACTAATCCCACTTTTGAAGGAATTACCCAGCGCCAGGTTGAGGCTCACGTCATTAACCGCCCCGATGAACCCATCGAAAACTTTAATCTTTACGGGCAAGAAGTCACCGTAGAATTTTTGCATTATCTGCGTCCGACGGTGGCTTACACCGGTGCCGAAGCTTTGATTGAGCAAATAGCCCAGGATGTTTTAGATACCGAGGAAAAGCTGGCTGAAAATTAAACATAGAGGTTTAACCATCAGAGAGAAAATCTCCAGTCCGACACAGCGTGAGGCAAGCAATCCTTCTCGCCTGCTTCGCTAGCGCTCAGAAAGGCGATTCATGCCAGACCCAGCCAGCTCGCCTCACGCTGTGCCGGGACTGTTGGTGATACTTCGGATTAAGCATCGCCAACCCATGGGGTATCATTCGATACTAATATTTGTTATAGAACAAGAGTTACTTCATGGAACAAATGATTTACATTTCTGGCGGAGATGTTTTACTCAAAGATGCTCGACGTAAAAGCGAGCGGACAGTTTCACTAGAGCCCTTTGAAATCAGCGATACCCCAGTGAGCGTCGAACAGTTCAAACTGGGTTATTTGGAAAAGAATTTAGCTGATATCACACCAATTCCTGCAAGAAATATTCGTTGGCTGGATGCTGTCCAATGGTGCAATCAATCTTCAAAACAAGCCGGGCTTGAACCACCTTATCGAATTGAGGATACAGAAGTTATCTGGGATCCATTAGCGAACGGCTATCGCCTTCCCACAGAAGCTGAGTGGGTTTATGCAAGTCAAGCAGGTACTTTGGGTCCACGATATGGAAATCTTATGGATATTGCATGGACTGAAATCGATGAGGTTAATGAACCGCAACCAATGGGGTTAAAGAACCCTAATGCGTATGGGCTATATGACACCCTCGGTAATGTTTGGGAATGGTGCTGGGATCGTCTAGATACTGCTCGATATGGTAACTACCGTCTTTTGAAAGGCGGAGGCTGGGTTGATCCTGAGTGGTCCGTACGAGTAGGCGTTCGCCGTGGAGATGCTCCTGATGCAATATTGGAGGATGTTGGGTTCAGAGTTGCGCGTGGGGTTGTACTAAATTCAGATAGCTACCAAGGGTGGTCAGAATTTGTTGACCGTGAGCCTGCATCAACGAGGCAAGCCCTCCCAGTAGATTGGACTCCTCTGAGATTCTAGGATGCTTACATTCAGAAGAGTGAGAAAAAGACGGACCCTCGAAATCATTCGCTTTATTATGAAATTTTGGCGAGGTAAACCCTGAACGTTAATGCAAAGGACGGTTTGTACCACGCTTTTGGTGGTACAAACCGTCCTTTCTGATACAAACTCGGTGGAACGCTTACATTTCCTCGTGAGTCGCGGGGTCAAAATTGAACCCCGAGATACCCGCATGGAGCAGATTGATTTCCTTCATCTGTTCGTCGGACAATTCCCAGCTGAAGACCGCAAAGTTCTCTTCGAGTCTTTCCTCTTTGAGGGTGCGGGGGATGGGAAGAAGCTGGCTCTGCACATGCCACCGAAGAATAACCTGGGCAGGAGTCTTTTGTACTTCTTCTGCGATTTTGGCGATGACGCTATGGCCCAGCAAATCGGTGTGATTACCCAAAGGCGCCCAAGAAATAGTAAGAATCGCGTGGTCATCGTTGTACTGATGCAGCGACTCTTGCTGATAATAGGGGTTCAGCTCAATCTCGTTGGCCGCCGGGTACTCACCGGTTTCTTCGACCAGTTGATCGATATGTTCGGGCAAGAAATTGGAAACACCAATAGACTTGACCAAACCTTCGTCGCGCGCTGCCATCAAACCGCGCCAGGTATCAACGAATTTACCTTGGGACGGATTAGGCCAGTGAATGAGCACCATGTCCAGATAATCCAAACCCATGCGTTCAAGCGAACTACGAATCGATGCCTTAGCTTCTTCGTAACCGTGGTCGCGGCCTGGAATCTTAGAAATCACAAAGATTTCTTCCCGATCTACACCTGAACGAAGTACACCCTTACCCACGCCGCTTTCATTCTCGTAATTCTTGGCGGTGTCGATGAGGCGGTAACCTCGGCGAATCGCTTCAGATACAAGAAGTTCTGCGGACGTATCGTCCATTCCATAGGTACCTAAACCGATGGGCGGGATAGTCTTTCCATCACGCATTTTATGGTTTTGCATTAGTGCCCTCCTGTGGCAATAACGTGATCAATAACAGCAAGAGCTGCCTGGGCGGACACCGGCGCTACCAAATCAACTTCTAGGTGGAACACCTGATCCGCTGTGGGGCCGCAGAGATCCGAAATTGCTCGGACAGCAATGAAAGGTACATCTTCGTTGTAGCATACCTGCGCGATGGCGGTGGTTTCCATATCGGTGGAGATCGCACCGGGAAAAACCACCCGCGTATCAGCCACATTATGAGCGGTCACGAAGGAACCACCAGCGAGCATAGGACCACGATGAATGGTGCCGGTGAACTCGACCGGTGCTAATTCGCTCTGGGGGAGCGCACCCAGGGATTCAACCAAAGATGGTGCTGCGTCGAACTTTTCGGGCATGCCCGGCACCTGACCGCGCGCGTAGCCAAATGCGGTGGCGTCGGCGTCGGTGTAGGTAAATTCTGTGCCGATGACGAGGTCACCTACATTGGTGGAGGTATGTAATCCTCCGGCGGTACCAGCAGAGACAACTAGCGGCGTCGACGGTGCAAGGCGTAGCGCGGTAGTGATAGCCGTGGCAGCATTGACTAACCCGATGCGCGAGCGCACTAGCAGAACCTTTTGTTCGCGCTGGTCTGAGCGGACGACGCGCGGGAAGAACTCCGCGATGCCGTAGCTGAAAGAATCGCCGGCGGGCTCGGTGAGTTCAAAGAAGGGTGCTGCTTCTTCATCCATTGCCACCTGGACGATGACGGCGTCTTGAAAATCTTGTGGGAGAGAAGAAATGGGGTGGGCCACTATGCCATCACCGTTTCCCACTCGGAGCGGTGGTCGAGGAACTGGCTAACTGCCTCTTGCGCGTCCTTCAGCGAATGGTTGGCGCCCCAGCCGCACTGTACTTCGTTGGCTGCTGGAACCTCGGTTGCCTGAAGAATGTCTTTGAAGCTGGCTTCGAGGATGGGCAAGAAATCTTGTGGTTCTAGACCGAGGGTGAGCGCGTAGAAACCGGTCTGGCAGCCCATGGGGCCAAAGTCGATGAGCTTATCGGTGTGGTTGCGCATGAGTTCGGCGGTGAGGTGTTCGATGGAGTGGATTGCTTTCATCTCCAGGTGATCGGTGTTGGGCTGGGTAAAGCGCACATCGTATTTGATGAGGACATCACCTGCGGGCAGTTCTTTGCGATCTGCAATGCGCACATAGGGCGCGGCAACTTTAGTGTGATCCAAATTGAAGGATTCTACGTTCATTTTTTCCATGAGTTTTCCTCTTTCTTTCGAACTTGCGGAGGGTTTCTTTCTATTATCCCTTACCCACCGGAAGCCATCCAAACGTTTTGACTTATCAGGTGTGAGAAACTGTGGGGCGAGTCAGCAGTTTGTGGGCAAATCTTCAGAGTAGGTTATTAAAGTAGAAGAAATAACACCAATCAACGGAGGTTTCATCATGAACGTTCTTATTCCTACTGCCGCAAGTGCTGCCGGTTTGGTGGGCGGTTATAAAGTTGCTCGGACGACGGGCGTGCGTCCGCTGGGCGGGGTAGCTCTTGCCGCCGGTGGCGTAGCTGCATTTAAGGGGTGGCAGAAAAATGCCGGTACTGCGCGAGCTGCAGCTTTGACCGCTCTCTACCTGGGTAGCTTTGGCTACTCCCATGCTTTGCACAAAAAGATTGGTCCGTGGCCCGCTGTTCTTGCGGTCACCGGTGCAACCGCTGTGGGTTCTCTAGCGTTGGGGCGTGAGCGCTCCTAACCTTCCCCCCAGCTATACATAAGGGTGTTTCCAAAGATTTGGGAACACCCTTATCTGTGCAGGGCACCTTACAAAGAGAGAAAAATGAATACCCACTTAAGAATTTATATAAATTAGCTTCTACGTATAAAAATAAGTGGGTATTCTTGAACCACATACTTTGCTCATTATTATTTAGCTCAACAATCGAGGTATCTCCCGATGAACAACACGCAGGGGTCCCGCGCGTCCAACCAGCTCGCTGATAATCAATCTTCTCAGCTTCACCGCGGGTTGTCTCTGCGACATATCCTCTTCATCGCCCTGGGGTCAGCTATTGGCACCGGACTTTTTTACGGCTCGGCAAGTGCAATTTCTCTTGCTGGCCCTTCTGTTTTGCTTGCATATGTGATTGGTGGCGCTGCCGTGTTCATGGTGATGCGTGCTATGGGGGAGATGGCGCTGGCCCACCCCGTTGCCGGTGCCTTCTCCGAATATGCAACCCAGTACCTGGGGCGGTGGGCTGGTTTTGTGACCGGTTGGAGCTATGCCTTCGAAATGGCGTTGGTGGCAGTTGCTGACGTCACCGCGTTCTCCGTTTATATGAAGTTCTGGTTTCCCCACTCGCCCTCTTGGGTATGGATTGCTATTGTCCTACTGCTTATTCTTTCCATCAATCTCGTGCACGTGAAAGCCTTTGGCGAAAGTGAATTTTGGTTTACCCTCATCAAGGTTGCCGCAATTATTGCCATGATTGTGGGCGGTATTCTGCTGATGATTTTCGGCGTCAACGCTCATGCTGGGGAGCCCTCGTCCATCACCAACCTGTGGAATCACGGCGGGTTTTTCCCCAACGGTCTGGGTGGTTTTATCGCTTGCTTTACCGTGGTGATGTTTGCTTTTGGCGGTATTGAAACCATCGGTATTGCCGCTGGTGAAGCAGAAAATCCCAAGGTCTCGATCCCCAAAGCCGTGAACACCACCCCCGTGCGTATTTTGCTGTTTTACGTGCTGGCGTTAGCAGTTATCATGACGCTGATGCCCTGGAACTCAATTGACGGGGAGACCTCGCCTTTCGTTCAAATCTTCAGCTCTCTGGGCATTCCTGCAGCCGCTCACGTGCTGAACTTTGTGGTGCTCACCGCGGCTATTTCTGCCATCAACGCAGATGTCTACGGCGCCGGACGTATGCTTTATGGTTTGGCAACGCGCCGTCTGGCACCCAAATCCTTTGCCAAGACCGACCGTCGAGGAGCGCCCTTCATGACGGTGGTGTGCATGGGGCTGGTTCTGGTCATCGGCGTGGTTGTGAATTTCCTGTTTGAAGACGCTTTCCTTGTGATCGCCTCTTTGGCTACATTCGCCACCATCTTGGTGTGGGTAATGATTTTGGTATCCCACATTGCATTCAAACGACAGTTGGCGCGGGAGGGCGCAACGAGCGATTTCCCCACTCCCGGTTGGCCCTGGGCGTCTTATGTTGCTCTGGCGTTCATGTTGGCAATTGTGGTTCAGTTCGCTTTCTTTGAGGACACCCGACTTGCGCTGCTCGTGGGTGCGGCGTGGTGCGTTCTGCTGGCGATTATCTACAAATTTATGCCCCATGACGACGCCGCTGCCCCCAACGGTGCCGTCGCACGGCCCCTGAATAAATAGGGTAGAAAAGTAGCAAATAAGCGAAAAGAGGGGCAGTGGTGCGTAATGCATCACTGCCCCTCTTGTGCCGCTATTCTTTTCAGGACTTATCCCCATGCGCTAGAATAGACAATGTATGACTGTAGTCCGTGGTGGTCATGCGTCAGGCGAAAGAGAAATCTTCTCTTTCACCTTCCCGGTAACAAAAATGTTATTCGGGCCGACACGGCACTAACTCTAGGAGTTATTCAGTGGCACTGGATCCCGCAGTAAAGCAGGAAATTATCAAGGAATACGCAACTCACGAAGGTGACACCGGTTCACCCGAGGTGCAGATTGCAGTTTTGACTCGTCGTATCACCGACCTGACTGAACACCTCAAGTTCCACAAGCACGATCACCACACCCGCCGCGGTCTGATGATCCTTGTTGGTCGCCGTCGCAACATGCTCGGTTACCTCAAGAGCACCGACATCGAACGTTACCGTGCACTCATCGAGCGCCTCGGTATCCGCCGATAAATAGAGCTTGAGAGGGCGGTATCTGCACGAATTTCTTTGTCTTTCAAATAATTCGTAGATACCGCCCTCTTCTCTCACCTTAGTAAAATCGGTGATTTCTTTGAAAATCACCACCAATAATGGTTCTGGCGGCTGCGTATCAGCTCACGGTCCTCGGTTGCATTTAGCGCAGCACAAAAAGTTTGTTGCGATGGGTTCAACTGATGATCGATGGTGAACGTCAACCGCCCACGAACCATCAACACAGAAATGGAGGAACCTTGGAAGGTCCCGAAATTAAATTTGCAGAAGCAATCATTGACAATGGAAAGTTCGGTCAGCGCACCGTTCGTTTCGAAACAGGACGCCTCGCACAGCAGGCTGCAGGTTCAGCTCTCGTCACCATTGACGATGAAACCACCTTGCTCTCCGCTACCGCAGTGGGCAAGAATCCCCGTGAAGGCTTTGACTTCTTCCCCCTGACCGTCGACGTTGAAGAACGTATGTACGCAGCGGGTAAGATTCCTGGCTCTTTCTTCCGCCGTGAAGGTCGCCCCTCCACCGAAGCTGTTCTCGCTGCGCGTCTGATTGACCGCCCCTTGCGTCCTGCTTTCAAAAAGGGCATCCGCAACGAGGTTCAGGTTGTCGTCACCGTTCTCACCATTGAACCCGACGAAATCTACAACACCGTAGCAATTAACGCAGCATCTTGCTCCACCGCTCTTTCAGGCCTGCCCTTTGCCGGTCCTGTAGGCGGCGTTCGCATCGCACTGATTGACGGTCAGTGGGTCTGCTTCCCCAAGTTCTCCCAGCTTGCTGAGGCAACTTTCGATATGGCTGTTGCCGGACGCATCGTGACCAAGGCAGACGGCACTGAAGACGTTGCCATCATGATGGTCGAAGCTGAAGCTACCGATAACTCATGGAAGCTCATCAAGGAACAGGGCAAGCAGGCTCCCACCGAAGAAATCGTCTCTGAAGGTCTTGAAGCTGCTAAGCCATTCATCAAGGCACTGTGCGAAGCACAGCTTGCTCTCAAGGCTGAAGCCGGCAAAGAACCTATGGTTCTGCCTACGTTCGGCTCCCACGGCGACGACGTCGACGCCGCAGTGCGCGAATTTGCCAGCGAAAAGATTGCAGATGTTTACTCCATCGCGGGTAAGCAGGAACGTGAAGAAGCATCGGGGATGCTTCAGCAGGAAGTTCTTGCAGCTCTTGGTAGCGAAGGAAAAGAATTTGAAGGTCGCGAAGATGAAATCAACGCAGCTTTCAACGCTCTAACCAAGCACACCGTTCGCCAGCGCATCCTCACCGAGCAGGTTCGTATTGACGGTCGCGGTCTGACCGACATCCGCCAGCTCACCGCTGAAGTTGAGGTTCTGCCCCGCGTTCACGGTTCGGCTATCTTCGAGCGCGGCGAAACCCAGATTATGGGTGTTACCACTTTGAACATGCTCAAGCTGGAACAGCAGTTGGATTCGCTGTACCCCGTCAAGTCCAAGCGCTACATCCACCACTACAACTTCCCTCCCTACTCAGTAGGCGAGCCCGGTCGTGTTGGTTCACCTAAGCGCCGCGAAATCGGTCACGGTGCACTAGCTGAGCGTGCGTTGGTTCCCGTTCTTCCTTCACGCGAAGAATTCCCCTACGCCATCCGTCAGGTATCTGAGGCACTGGGCTCTAACGGCTCAACCTCCATGGGCTCGGTATGCGCGTCGACTCTTTCTATGCTCAATGCCGGTGTTCCTTTGCGTGCACCCGTTGCAGGTATCGCTATGGGGCTGGTCTCTGATGAAGTTGACGGCGAAACCCGTTACGCAGCTCTTACCGATATTCTCGGTGCAGAAGATGCTTTGGGAGATATGGACTTCAAGGTCGCAGGTACCTCTGAGTTCGTTACCGCAATCCAGCTTGATACTAAGCTCGACGGCATCCCCGCATCTGTTCTGGCAGCTGCACTGACTCAGGCACGTGAAGCTCGCCTTCACATTCTTGAGGTTCTTAACGCAGCAATTGACGCTCCCGATGAGATGAGCAACTTTGCTCCTCGCGTGATTTCAGTGAACGTTCCTGTTTCCAAGATTGGTGAGGTCATTGGTCCTAAGGGCAAGATGATTAACCAGATTCAGGAAGACACTGGAACCGATATCTCCATCGAAGATGACGGCACCGTTTACATCGGCGCGGTCGACGGTCCCTCCGCTGATGCAGCACGTGCAGCAATCAACGCTATTGCTAACCCTCAGGTTCCTGAGGTCGGCGAGCGTTACCTGGGTACCGTCGTCAAGACCACAACCTTCGGCGCATTCGTTTCCTTGACTCCTGGCAAGGACGGGCTACTTCACGTCACCGAGTTGCGTAAGCTCAATGACGGCAAGCGAGTCAACGACGTCGACGACGTCGTTTCGATCGGTCAGAAGGTTCAGGTTGAGATCACCAAGATTGATGATCGTGGCAAGCTCTCGCTATCACCTGTTGTAGCTGAATCTGAAGAATCAGAAGAAGACTCGGAAGCGTAATCGCTTTTAGCTGAGTAACCGGCGGCTCTTTCATACCTGAGGTGTGGGGGAGCCGCTGTGTTTTAACCGGTAGAATTGAGAGAAAAATTCGCTGATATCTGGAATGTACAAGGAAGTTTATGCCTATTATTTTGCCCACTGATCGCGCGAGCATTACCGAAGAACTTAACTATGAAGTGGGCCGTGTTATCGAACAGGGCGAAGGCGGAAACGAGGTTCGTCGTTCTATTTTGCCCGGCGGTATCCGCGTGATTACGGAGAAGATGCCGTCTCTACGAAGTGTGTCTATAGGCTTCTGGGTAGGGGTGGGTTCTCGGGATGAGCAACCGGGTATGCTCGGCTCAACTCACTTTTTAGAACACCTGTTATTCAAAGGTACTCACACCCGCTCAGCGTTAGATATTGCTCAGGCCTTTGACGAGGTAGGTGGAGAATCCAATGCTCTGACCGCTAAAGAACATACCTGCTACTACGCAAGGGTGTTGGGTGAAGACGTGGCGATGGCTGTGGATGTTCTTGCGGATATGGTCTCTGACGCCGTCCTGGATGCCGAACTGCTGGAGCAGGAACGCGGAGTGATTCTCGAAGAGCTGGCGATGGATCAAGATGATCCCACCGATGTTGCTTTTGAGAATTTTGTGGAGCAGCTGATGGGGGAGAATCCCCTGGGGCGCCCTATCGGCGGTACTCCTGAGGAGATTCGTTCGGTACCTCGTACCTCGGTGTGGGAGCATTACCGAAAGTTCTATACTCCTGATCGCTTAGTTATTTCCGCGGCAGGCGGGCTAGAACATGCAGAGATTGTTCGCCTGGTCTTGGACTCGCTGACCAAGCATGGCTGGTCTTTACCGGAAGGGGTTGCTCCTTCGCAGCGTCGTGTACGTCAGCGTGTGGATATTACTCCGGGAGCTCTCGAACGAGAGGTCAATAAAGGATTTGAGCAGACGAACATAGTGATGGGTTGCCCCTCTATCATTGCCGGGGACGAACGTAGATTCGCCATGTCCGTATTGAACTCTGCTTTGGGCGGAGGCATGTCTTCACGTTTGTTCCAGGAAATTCGTGAGAAGCGCGGACTTGCCTATTCAACATTCTCGTTCTCGGGCTCATATTCTGATGCCGGTTACTTTGGTATGTATGCCGGTTGCCTGCCCGCAAAGGTGGAGCAGGTTCAAGAGCTGTTGACCGAGGAGTTTGCCAAGGTAGCTTCGGAAGGGCTGACCGAGGAAGAACTGACTAAGGTAGTAGGTCAGCTGGGTGGCGCTACCATTATGGGTTCTGAAGATTCAGGTTCGCGTATGAGCCGCCTGGGTAGAGCGGAGCTTGATTCTGGTAAATACACCAGCTTGGACGAGCTACTTGAGCGCATTCGTGCGGTAACGCTCGATGAAGTACGTGAGCTTGCCGCCTGGCTATCGAGGCAGCAGATGGTCACGACCATCGTGCGCTAGACGGTCGTTGCCTTCTACCATGCCTTGGCTGTGGCAGCCGAGGGGGCGGGGGTAGGATCTGCCGATGGAGACTCAGACGTCTGTTTGAGGTCTTCTTCGCTGAGCTTTCCCTCGTCCTTGAGCTGTTTTTGGGCTTTTGCCACGGCGTCGGCAATAGTTTGCGCGTACACCTGCTGACCTTGCCCCTGCGGGTGGACACCGTCAGAGACTAGATAATCGCTGTGTCCGGCAGCAGCTTGTGCCCAGTCGGCTACCAGTACCGTATCCGGGTATTTCTGTGCTGCCTGGTGCATCAAATCATTAGAGCCGGCTACCCAGGTGAGATTGGACGGCGCCGCACCGGTGACCAAAACAATCTTGCGTTCTTGGTGCGGTGCCAGAGCCTGCACCAGCTCATCAATCTGGGACTGTGCCAACGTTGAATTGGTGGCGAGCGAAACAACCACTACCTGTCCTAGCTGATGGTTGGCAGCGTCTTCTTTAATCTGAGGAAGAACTGCGACTAAAGTGCGGCTGACTTCGCCGTCGATGCTCGCCTGAGGAAGTTTTGATTGGAGGGCATCTGCTGAGGCAACGGTAACTGAGTCGCCGATAATTCTGACAGAACCGGGCACCACGCCGTCCTTCGCTGAAGCGCTCGCCGAAGGCTGGGGCCGGGGAGCCACGGTGGTTTGGGCGTGATCTTCACCAGATGCCACCACCGCTTCCGCCTCGGTCATGGCGGGGGCATTCACTATCGCAAATCCGGTACCCACTGCACCCAAGAGAAATAGGGCCAGGGAGACGATGGGCAAAGCTTTAGCCGGTCCGACCAGTGCGCGACCGAAGGCGCGGAATGCCCCTCCAAAGCCAAGGCGACGAATAGGGTCTTCGACGAACATATAGGAAAGTCCCGCCACAATAAATGAGGCGAAGAGGACGACCCACGACGTCCAAAACCTATTCTCCGGACCAAAAACGTAGTGGGCGATAACCGCCAAAGGCCAATGCCAGAGATAGATCCCGTAGGAGCGTTGGCCAATCCAAACCAGAGGCGGTAGCGAAAGTACATTTCGCAAGAGAGATGCCACCGGTGCGCGAGAATCTGCCAGCAGAGCCTGGATAACTCCAACGGCAAGGACAGAAGCAAGAAGAAGATCCCACGGCATAAAAAATGCGTCGTGATCACCCCACCTGCGCGCCAGCGGAAAAATAGCAATCAGGCAGATCCATCCCACAAGACCCCGCAAAATGCCCCAGATGCCTTCCCCATAACCCACCACAGGGTAGAGGCGGCTATCGGCTGGCGGGTACATGCTCCAGGGAATGAGCAGTGCCAGGCTGACCCCGAGCATGATTCCAAAGAGATGGGTATCAGTTCCGTAGTAAATGCGGGATGCAGATGCTCCAACAGCGGTGAGCACCGCACTCAATACCACGGAAAGTAGTGCGAGAACTAGCGGAATGGCAAGGCGCTTTCTCCAACTAGCTACCCACATAAAAATAAAGACCAGGGCTATGGGCCAGAAAATATAGAACTGTTCCTCTACCGCTAAAGACCAAAAGTTGGTGAGCAGTTCGGGGGAAGTCTGAGCAAAATAATCATTGTCCGAGGCGATGTACAGCCAGTTGGACGAAAAGGTAAAAGCTCCTAGAACCTGTCTGCCCAAGCCAACCTGTATGTCCCCACCGATGATGAAAACTAATCCACCTACCACCGCAACCAGCACGATAATCGCAGGAATGAGGCGACGCAAACGGCGTACCCAAAACTGGACGATATTCATCTTGCCGGTTAAAGCACCTTCTTTGAGCAGCAGCGCAGTAATGAGATACCCAGAAATAACGAAGAAAATATCTACGCCCATCATGCCGCCGGGTAGCACCGTCGGCCACAAATGGTAAACCAACACCGAGCACACGGCGATAGCACGTAGTCCATCTAAACCGCGTAGTCGAAAAGAACGCTGGGCTTCTGCCGGATCAACATTGGAATAGAACACGTGATCTTCGAGCGCAGCGTTTTTGGTCCCGGCTATTTTGTTCACAGATACCTCGTCAACAATTTCAAAAAGGAATGCTGCCTGGGGGATATGGCAACTGTTTAAGTTTAGTACGCATTTGACTGCAAGATATTCGCGCTGTGCAAGGGAATCACATTATGACGAGTGAAGACGGTTTATCCGACGGCGTATCCCTGGAGACGATAGAGTGGAGCAGATATAAAATGTACACGGTAACGATTCACTCGATACCTGATAAAAGTGGGAGGCGCAGATGACTAAAATGTGGAAAGTTGCAGTTGCCGGATCTAATGGACGCATGGGATCAGAAGCCGTGAAAGCGGTTGAAAACGCAACAGATATGGAGCTGGTAGCGAATATCTCTAGCGCAGCGGAACTGAAGAAACTGGTGGAAACTGGCGCAGAGGTGCTCATCGATTTGACGGTTCCAGCTGCGACCGAACAGAATGTCCGCTTTGCCGTAGAAAATGGTATCCATGCGGTAGTGGGTACAACAGGTTGGGACGAACATAAGCTTCACAACCTGCGAACCCTGCTCACTCAGCATCCAGAGGTTGGAGTTCTTATTGCCCCCAACTTCGCTATCGGTGCGATTCTAGCCACCGAATTTGCGGCAAAAGCAGCCCAGTACTTCGAATCCGTAGAAGTCATCGAAATGCATCATCCGCAGAAAGTGGATGCGCCTTCAGGAACCGCAGCACACACGGCACAGAAAATTGCCGATGCCCGCGCTGCTGCCGGGGTAGCTCCTTCACCGGATGCCACCGAAACAGACGAGGGTGGCTCGCGCGGTGCCGACATCGACGGCGTCAAAGTACATGCGGTTCGCTTGCGTGGGCTGACCGCCAGCCAGGAAATCTTACTGGGAGATGAAGGTCAGCAACTTGTCATCCGCCACGATTCCTTTGACCGCAAATCTTTCATGCCCGGCGTCCTGCTGGGAGTGCGAGAAGTAGCGGCGCACCCCGGGCTCACTCACGGTCTTGACGGCTACCTCAATCTTCGCTAGATCTCACTTTTGATGAAGTCTTTGAAAATATTTGTTGCCTGCGCCGTTCTGGTCGGTTTATTGACCGTTCTGATATTGCCTCTGCCCACCGCCAGCAAAATGTTTGTCTTGGTGGCACTGGCATTTTCAGCGGTTTTTGTGTTCGTTGATTCGACGGGTAAAGGTAAGACTTTTGCTGCTATCACCATAGCGGCGTTGGTTCTCTATCTCTTCGTAACCTTTCAACGAGGTGTGCTTCTGCTTCAAGAGGGCAGCCTCTTGGCAACGTTGTTGGGGATAGGGCTCCTGGTCCTTCCTCTGATAGGTGCCTGGGCAATGGTTCGGGAAATCATCTTCGGAACGCGCATCCAACGCATGGCCGATGAACTCATGGCGAACGGGGAACTGCCCGAAGACCGGCTACCCCGCACTGCTTCAGGAAAAATTGACCGAGCTGCAGCGGATCAAGAATTCGCAAAATTTAGTCAGACGGTAGAGCAGGACCCCATGAACTGGAAACACTGGTTTAACCTATCGACTCTCTACGGAGCCGCAGGGGACCGGAAGCGAGCCCGTCAAGCAATGCGCACCGCCATCGCACTCAAATCGGGCAAAACATCGGTTAATCTATCCATCTAGGCGCTGACCAGCCTCATTCTTTCGGTCTTCAACCTGAGGAAATGCTGAGTGAACCGCGCTTGAAGAGCCAAAACATCCCAAACACCGCGAAAAGAAGGTAATCTAGCACTATGCCTGAGACTACAACCCCACCCCAAGGAACATTCGCTGAGCCAATTTTTGGGCGGTTGCTGACCGCTATGGTTACTCCGTTCAAGGAGGACGGATCAGTTGATGAATCTCGCACCGCCGAACTAGCTCAATCGCTGGTGGACGACGGTCACGATGGTTTGGTTGTATGTGGCACCACTGGTGAGTACTCCACCATGACCGATGAGGAAAATGAAAAAGTTTTCCGCATCGTCAAAGAAGCGGTGGGTGAGCAGTGCAAGGTTGTTGCAGGCGTAGGCTCAAACGATACAGCGCATACTCTGCACCTAGCATCGTTGGCTGAAGGCATTGGGGTAGATGGTCTTTTGGTTGTCACCCCCTACTACAACAAACCTACTCAGGCAGGCGTAGCGGCTCACTTCACCACCGTGGCAAATGCAGTAAAAACGCCTGTGATGCTCTACGACATCCCCGGGCGTGCAGGTATCCCAATTCTTCCGGCTACTTTTGAAAAGCTAGCAACACATGAGAATATTGTTGCAGTTAAAGATGCCAAAGCTGACTTTGCTGCTGCGACCGAGGTCATGGCAGCAACTGATCTTCAGTACTATTCTGGAGACGATGGTTTAACCCTCCCCTGGATGGCGATGGGAGCAGTTGGGCTAGTGGGCGTGACCACCCACATTGCACCGGCGCTCTTCCGTCAACTGATTGATGCGGTAGTGGCACAGGACCTTTCTACCGCACAGAAACTTCACCTTGAGATCGCACCCATCGTTTCGGCAACGATGACTCGCGTTCCCGGTTGCGTAGCAGCCAAACAGATTCTTTCCTGGCAGGGCAAGCTGGATTCAGCCACCGTGCGCCTGCCTCATGTGGATCCCACTGATGAAGAAATCGCGCTCATGCGAGCAGATTTAGAGAAATCGTCGGTAGCTTCCACGCTTATTCGCTAGAGAACTAACCGATGGTGAAGCGGGCTCACGAACTTGACGTTCAAGTTCGTGAGCTCGTTTTTCACCGTAAACAGTAAGGATATATATTGCCATTTATTAATACAGAATTACGCCAGCCTAAGAAGCTGAAAAACGGTACCCTGCGCGTCGTTCCCTTGGGCGGCTTGGGCGAAGTGGGTCGTAACATGACCGTTTACGAAATCAACGGCAAATTGCTGGTGGTTGACTGCGGCGTGCTCTTCCCCGAAGAATCCCAGCCCGGTGTGGACTTGATTCTGCCCGATTTGCACTACATTGAGAACCGCCTGCAAGACATCGTGGCAGTTGTTCTGACCCACGGACACGAAGACCACATTGGTGCGGTTCCCTATCTGCTCAAACGCCGCCCCGATATCCCTTTGGTAGGCTCCCAGCTCACCTTGGCTTTGGTTGAAGCAAAACTTGCTGAGCACCGGATTAAGCCTTTCACCTTGACCGTGAAAGAGGGCATGGTTGAGTCCTTCGGTCCCTTCGAATGTGAATTTGTAGCGGTAAACCACTCGATTCCCGATGCCTTAGCTGTATTTATCCGCACCACTGCAGGCAACGTACTGCATACCGGTGACTTCAAGATGGATCAGCTACCCCTGGACGGTCGTATCACCGACCTGCGTCACTTTGCACGCCTAGGCGAAGAAGGCGTGGACCTCTTCCTGCCTGACTCCACCAACGCTGAAGTTCCCGGATTTACACCCACCGAAAAGAACATCGGCAAAGTGCTTTCTAATGTCTTCCGCGATGCAAACCAGCGCATCATCGTGGCGTCGTTCTCCTCGCACGTCCACCGTGTGCAGCAGGTATTGGACGCCGCTCACGAGCGCGGGCGCAAGGTAGTTCTCGTCGGTCGTTCGATGGTTCGAAACATGACCATCGCTGAAAAATTGGGTTACCTCAACGTCCCCGATAACACCCTGGTTGATTTGAAAAAGATTGACAACTATCGCCCCGAAGAGCTGGTTCTGATGTGCACCGGTTCGCAGGGCGAGCCGATGGCCGCCCTTTCTCGTATGGCTAATGGCGACCACAAGGTGCAGGTAGAACCCGGCGATACCATCGTTCTGGCATCATCTCTGATTCCCGGTAACGAAACCTCAGTGTTCCGTGTCATCAACGGTCTACTTGCTTTGGGCGCAGAGGTAATCCACAAGGGTAACGCTAAGGTGCACGTTTCCGGCCACGCTGCTGCAGGCGAGTTGCTGTACTGCTATAACATCCTCAAGCCCAAGAACGTGATGCCCGTGCACGGCGAAGTTCGTCACCTCATTGCCAACGGTGAGCTCGCTCAAGAAACAGGCATTCCTGAAGAGAATATTATCTTGGGAACCGGTGGCACGGTCGTTGACCTGTACGAGGGCAAAGCAGAAATCGTAGGTCAGGTACGTTGCGATTACGTTTACGTGGACGGACGCTCAGTAGGCCAAGTTTCTGAAGACGACTTGAAAGACCGCCTGGTTCTGAGCGAAGAAGGCTTCATCTCCGTGGTGACTGTAGTGGATCGTCAGACGAAGCGCGTTGTCTCCGGTCCCGATATTCACGCCCGCGGCGTTGCTGAAAACGACTCGGTCTTTGAAGATATTGCTCCCAAGATTGTGACCGCGCTGGAGGATGCACTGCATCAAGGTCCCTCTAAGACCCATACCAATCATCAACTACAGCAAATTGTTCGCCGTACGATTGGTTCATGGGTTGCACGCCGACTGCGCCGCAAGCCTATGATTATCCCGGTAGTGATTGATACCCCTACCAAAAACCGGGATTAATCCTGTAAGTTAAACGTAAAGTTGAAACTTATTTTCTAAAGATTGAAGCGGAAAGCTTTCAAGGTTAACTTGAAGGCTTTCCGCTCTCGCTAACTAATGTTTAGGACGTATGGCACCGAGAACCTCATCTGGTCGGTCTTCCCAGGCTGGAAAGAAAAAGACACGTTCCTCTAGCACCCGAGCAAAGGGCGGCTCAAACCGCGCTCGCTCTGGTGCTCAGTCTGCATCTGAGTCACCTAACTGGTTGCTACGGAGCATCTTGGCAGTGTGGACTTCCCTGGCACACACGGTCGGCGCCGCCGTCCGTCGTATGGGAACTCTGCGCACTGATATGCACCCTGACGAGCGGCGCGATGGGGGAGCATTACTGATTCTCACCATCGGGTTGATAACTGCCGGAGTGGAATGGTGGGCATGGCGCACCATCGATACGTACTCTTGGATTGAATGGCCCCTTCACGCTTGGCATGTGATGGTGGGCGGTCTCTTTGGCTTTGGAACTCTGCTCATTCCAATTTTCTGCATGGTGTTCGCCTGGAGAATCTTCCGCCATCCTGTGGAGGTTCACGCTAACAACCGCATAGCCCTGGGCATGTTGCTCATGGTAATAGCCACCTCCATGCTCGGTGCCAAGCTGGCAGGTTATCCCACCCTCGCTCAAGGATTTGAAGGCGTGTGGTCTGGTGGCGGAATTATTGGACTAATTCTCTCAGCCCCTGCCATGCGTTTAGTGGGCGGTATTAGTTTCTTTGAGTGGCTTCTCATCGGGCTTGTTTTCTTGATCGGTCTGCTCATTGCTACCAAAACTCCTCTTCGCCAAGTTGTTCCCAAAATCGTTCATTTGATGGGGGTCATGTTGGGGGAGGCGCCCGCGCGTCCTGAACCAGCTACTACCCAATTAGACGCCAAAGAGCATGACCGCAGCTATCTCTACGAGCACGAACCCGCTCCTGCTAGCCCTCCTCGGAAGGGGCTCTTGGCATGGCTGGGCTTTGGAACTGGGCATGAAAATGATCGGCGTCTGGATCGCTATGACGGTGATGAAGCGTTTGATACCGCCCTGCTTTCTGACGATTACGAATATGTTGATCCACCCACCCAGCCCCAGAAGAAGACAGTTTCTTCAAAGCGTGCCCAGAAACGCCAGACGAAGGCGTTTGATGTCATGGCACAGGAAGAAGAACCTGTTTCTGCTAAGGCACAAAGCGAGCTTTTTGATGTTAGCCAGTATGCCGATTCAGATGCTCCAGCTCAGCGCCTTGCCCAGGCACAGCAGGCAGCGGTAAATCACGGACGGGTCGAACCAGAAGATTCTCGTCCCAGAGAAACAGAATCGAATCGAGATCAAGAGCCTTCTGGCTCAGCTAACGCTTCGGCATCGGTAGCAGCAGGTCAGTCTCAGGCAACAACGTCCCGTGCAATGGCTCCCCAGCGACCGGCAGCATCGAGTCCAGCCCCGGCGCCCTCAAATACGCCACAGGCTGCCCCTGTTTCGGCTAGCCGATCGGTACAGAACAACACGATCTCAGCACCGGTGGAGACACCACGGCCGGCACAGGTAGTCGAATCCTCTTCGGGTAACTATGAACTTCCCGAGGAATCCTTGCTGATTGCTGGCCCACCTGCCAAAGAGTCATCCGAGGTCAATGAGCAAGTCGTTGAGTCATTAACTAACGTGCTCCAGCAGTTCAACGTGGACGCCGAGGTTACCGGATTCTCCCGTGGCCCCACCGTCACCCGCTACGAAATTGAGTTGGGTGCCGGCACGAAAGTTGAGCGAGTTACTGCGCTTTCTAAAAATATTGCATATGCTGTGGCATCTGCTGACGTGCGCATCCTTTCGCCTATTCCCGGTAAATCCGCTATTGGTATTGAGATTCCAAATACCGACCGCGAGACCGTAGCGTTGGGCGACGTCCTGCGCTCTCCACAAGCTCATCAGGTGCACCATCCCATGATTATGGGCGTGGGCAAAGATGTCGAAGGTGGATTTGTTCTCGCCAACTTGGCAAAGATGCCCCATATGCTGGTTGCCGGTGCAACGGGTGCAGGTAAATCGTCGTTCGTGAACTCGATGATTACCTCTATTCTGATGCGCTCTACTCCCGATCAGGTTCGCCTAGTGATGGTTGATCCGAAGCGCGTGGAACTGACCGCTTACGAAGGTATCCCTCACCTTATTACTCCCATTATCACCAGCCCGAAAAAGGCTGCTGAAGCTTTGCAATGGGTAGTACGAGAAATGGATGCCCGCTACGACGACCTGGCTCATTACGGATATAAGCACATTGATGATTTCAATAAAGCGGTCAAGGCGGGCAAGATTCAACCCGAGCCGGGCTCTCAGCGAACCATCAAGGAATATCCCTACCTTTTGGTGATTGTGGACGAGCTTGCGGACCTCATGTTGGTTGCCCCGCGCGACGTCGAAGAGTCCATCGTGCGTATCACCCAGCTGGCTCGTGCTGCGGGTATCCACCTGGTGCTGGCTACCCAGCGCCCGTCGGTCGACGTCGTCACCGGTTTGATTAAGGCGAACGTACCTTCGCGTCTGGCTTTTGCGACTTCATCGGTTACCGATTCCCGTGTGGTTCTCGACCAACCCGGTGCAGAAAAGCTCATCGGACAGGGTGACGCGCTCTTTTTGCCGATGGGTGCATCTAAGCCTATTCGAGTGCAGGGTGCGTGGGTCGGTGAATCTGAGATTCATGACATCGTGGAGCACGTCAAAACCCAGATGCCGGTACGCTATCGTGACGATGTCATCCAGGCAGCTCCGAAGAAGCAGATTGATGATGATATTGGAGATGACCTCGATGTTCTCTTGCAGGCAGCTGAACTCGTAGTGACTACCCAATTTGGCTCAACTTCCATGTTGCAGCGCAAGCTACGCGTCGGTTTCGCTAAAGCAGGCCGTCTGATGGATTTGCTGGAATCACGCGAAATCGTTGGACCGTCAGAAGGGTCGAAAGCACGCGATGTGCTGGTAGCTCCCGATGATCTTCCGGTAGTTTTGGCGAAACTACGGGGCGAAGATCCACCCGAGCCCGAACCGGCTACAGTTCCCGCTGAGAGCGGTTTGGGCGAGCACTATGGAACCGATGCCGTGGCTAGTTCCCTCGGCGAACCAGCCCCCGACTATTTTGACTCAGCTGATGAACCAGGCGACGAAGACGCCTGGAATCTCACCGGCAGATAATCCAGAAAGAGAGATCGTCATGAGCGAAACCCAACAGGCTTCCAACTGGAACCTGCCCAATGTACTAACTACTTTGCGCATCATTATGGTTCCGCTATTTGTGTGGCTCATGGCGGGGGGCGGCACCTTTGGGGAGGATTCGCTGAGCGCACGCTGGTGGGCACTGGCGGTGTTTATTCTGGCGATGATTACTGACTGGCTGGATGGCTCCATCGCTCGTTCGCGCAACTTGATTACCAGCTTTGGCAAAATCGCAGACCCTATTGCCGATAAGTTGCTTACCGGTGCAGCATTTGTCATGCTTTCCATTCTTGGCGAGCTGTGGTGGTGGGTCACCATCGTGATTTTGGTGCGCGAGTGGGGGATTACCATCATGCGTTTCTTCGTGATTCGCTATGGCGTGATGGCTGCAGGCAAAGGTGGCAAGCTTAAGACCGTTTTGCAGACCGTTGCGCTGGTACTCTTAGCTGCTCCTTTGGGGCAGCTGGGTACCTGGGCTCTCATTCCCGGTTATATCGTGATGGCGGCTGTGGTTGTTATTACCGTGGTGACGGGTCTCGACTACGTGAAGAAAGCAATCGAACTCCGCCGTGACTATCTAGCAAAGAACCCCTCCTAATATGATGGCCGAATTGGAAGAGCTTGCTCGAGAGGTTATTGAAGCTGCAACTGCGAGAGGGGTTCACCTTGCCACTGCTGAATCTTTGACCGGGGGCATGCTGGGTAATTTTCTCTGTACAGTACCTGGTGCCTCCGCTACTTATTACGGCGGCGTCATTTCTTATGCCAATGAGGTCAAGCAAACGGTGCTTGGTGTTGAAGAAGAGTTGCTTGCAGAACAAGGTTCGGTGGACCCTCTGGTAGCGGAGCAGATGGCGCAGGGCGCCGCTAGAGTATGCGGTGCAGAATTTGCTATTTCGACGACGGGCGTGGCTGGGCCAGCACCGCATGACGGTAAACCCGTGGGCAGGGTCTATTTAGGTATTCTTACTCCCGAAGGTTCCCGAAGCGTGGAGCAACAATATTCGGGTGATCGCCGAGAGATTCGACTTCAAGCTGCAGAAGATGCTCTTCATCTACTACTGGGCGCACTGATATCTTCCAGCCCAGCGTCCCCCTAAGGCCTTCTCTCAGGAAATACCCAGAGAATTTTTTGAATTTAGGGGAATGAAAACACAGGTACGTGCTGTTGTATTAAATGCAAGGCTTCAGTGAATAGAAAAGATTTCTGAAGAATAAAATAATCTTGCTTATTATCTGAAATCAGTTAGGCTATTAGAAGCGCTCAGGCATCTGAGCATGAATACCAGGAGTTAGGTATAAAAATGACTAAGCAACCCGTATCCGTAAACGGTGTCGTCCGTTGGAAGGATGTGGGTCAGTCCGCAAATACTGCACCCACCTCGCGCGAGCCCAAGGTAATCCTGTTGCGTCACGCTATTGGTGAAGTGCTTCGTGATGTTCGTCAGCGTCAGAATCGTACGTTGCGCGAAGTCTCTCATTCGGCTCGAGTCTCATTGGGCTATCTCAGTGAAGTGGAACGCGGTCAGAAAGAAGCTTCTTCTGAACTGCTCGCTTCTATCTGTCAGGCACTGGAGATTCCTCTCTCTCAGATGCTTGCAGAGGTTTCAGAGCGTATGGCTGTTGAAGAAGGCTTCAATGTTCCCGATACGGTTCCCGCTGAGTTCTCTGAACAGTTCAAGCGTGAATACGGTGTTTCCGCTACTTCTTCCAAGGATATTCCTTCAGGCGAGCCTACTTTGAGCCCCACTCGATAATTATGGGGATGTTTGAAGGTGGTTCTCGCCGCCTCAATCTTCTAGACTGCACGTTCATGAATCATGGGCGTGCAGTTTTTATGACAAAGCATGGTTGAGAAGTACCTAAAAGGGAAGGGTTGCTGTGAAACTCAGTGAATTTTGGTCTCTGATGGATTATGAATTTACACCCTCATATTCGAGAGTACTGGCACGAGACCTCGTGCTTCCCGAATTCAATAACGTTACTGTTCAAGAAGCGCTTAACCGCGGAGAAGACGTGCGGGCGGTATGGCTTGCTGTATGCACCATGCAGGAGATACCACCGGAGCGTAGGTGGGGTCCAGATATTCCCCCAAAGTCTTAGATTGGTTATTTTGTTCTAATTAAGTTCGAATACTAGAAAATATGTTCGAAAACCGGTAAAGTTTTCCACAGATAGAAAAAAGTTCAATTTTTAGGTCGGATTTATCCACAGATTTCGAAAAAGGCCTTAAATTGTCAGTCGTTGCGCTTACTGTGGTGTCAGAAGCAAAACTTCCATCACAGAAACCAAGTGAGGTTATACATAATGGCAGCTAAATCCCGCACAACCCAGCAGGTCAGCCGAGTTTCAGAAGAGGGGCGCGAAAAAGCTCTTGAAGCCGTCATGGCTCAAATCGATAAGAATTATGGCAAGGGCGCAGTCATGCGTCTGGGCGATAAAGAAGCCGTGAAAGTTGAAACTATCTCCACTGGCGCACTGTCTCTGGATGCCGCATTGGGAATTGGGGGGTTGCCTCGTGGTCGCGTCGTAGAAATTTATGGTCCTGAATCTTCAGGTAAGACCACTGTAGCTTTGCACGCCGTTGCTAGCGTTCAGAAAGAAGGCGGTATTGCTGCCTTTATCGACGCCGAGCACGCGCTCGATCCTATTTACGCTGCTAAGTTGGGCGTTGATACAGACGCATTGTTGGTGTCTCAGCCTGATACCGGTGAGCAAGCTTTGGAAATCATGGACATGTTGGTGGGTTCAGGCTCTGTTGACATCATCGTGGTTGACTCAGTTGCAGCTTTGGTTCCTCGCGCAGAAATTGAAGGCGAAATGGGCGATTCCCACGTGGGCCTCCAGGCACGATTGATGTCGCAGGCTTTGCGTAAGATCACCGGCCGTTTGGCGCAGACCGGTACCACCGCCATCTTCATTAACCAGTTGCGTGAAAAAATTGGTGTTTTCTTCGGTTCTCCCGAAACCACTACCGGTGGTAAAGCCTTGAAGTTCTACGCGTCGGTTCGTATTGATATCCGTCGTATCGAAACTTTGAAAGATGGTGCTAACCCCATCGGTAACCGCACCCGTGCCAAGATTGTGAAGAACAAGATGGCTCCGCCCTTCAAGCAGGCTGAATTCGATATTCTCTATGGCGAAGGTATTTCCATTGAGGGCGGCATTATTGACATGGGCGTTGAAAACAACATCGTCAAGAAGTCCGGTGCTTGGTTTACCTATGAAGGCGATCAGCTGGGTCAAGGTAAAGAAAATGTCCGTCGTTTCTTGAAGGATAATCCTGAGCTTGCCGAGGAAATCAAGTACAAAACTCTGGTGAAGCTTGGCATTATTGAGTCTGATGAAGAAGAAGAGAGCGCTGACGTCGCGGATGAGTTCTCTGAGGATATTGATCCATTGGATGCAGTGAGCGAGAACTTCTAAAGTAACGCTTGAGGGTATGGTTTTGCCCGAATAAGTTGAATAAAGCTTCTCAACGGTGAGGCAGGGGAGCGCCCCTGCCTCACCGTTTTGAATGCGCTGGATTTTAAGAAAGTGGGGGAGGAAAGTATGGCTGAAACGAATGACTTTCCTGCATGGCACCCTGCCGCCCTCGGCGAACACGAAGATTTACCGGGGCGAGGAAATACCTCAGGAGCACCGAGCGACTCGGTAGGAACTCCCTATACGGGGAAAGCAACCCCATCTGCAGCGCCTTCAGAGAAAGAAAACTCTCAGAAGAAACTCCTAACGGCTTATTCCGCTTCTCAGAAACTCTCGGGAGCTCGACCCCGCAAGAGGTATAGGGAGGGGCATAAGAAAGGTTTTAGGAAACCGAAGACTAATCCCAAATCGCCGTTTGCTCCGGCATTTGGGGCGGAACCTCCAGAGAAGATTCCACAGAAGAAACGCACCTCATCAAGCGTTCAATTTCGTGCAGATAGCCGGCTAGCCGAAACCGAATCCCCTCTAATTCAAGGAAACACCAGCAGGGGGCAACGACGGGGGCGCAGCAGAGAACCCGAATCCGAATTTACGCAGGCGAAAAACATCGTTCTTAATCAGCTAGCGGCGTCAGCAAAATCGCGGGCGCAACTGGAAAAGAAACTTAGAGATAAAGAAATCAGCGAGGACACCGCTCAAGATGTTTTAGACCGTTTTGAAGCTGTCAAACTGATTAACGATGAAGAATTCGCTCACATGTATGTGCGGACGCGAGCGAACGTCAAGAAACTTTCTAAGACGGCAATTCGCCGGGAACTCCGCGAAAAAGGTGTTAACGGTGAATTAGCTGAGGTCGCTCTGGAACAACGAACCGAGGAAGACGAGCGAGCCGACGCTCATGAGCTGGTCCGTAAGAAAATGCGCCCGTCCATGGATTTTTCTGACCGTAAAGAAAAAGACAAGATTATGCGCCGGTTGGTCAGCATGTTGGCACGTAAGGGATACCCCTCTTCTATGGCATTTAGCGTAGTCAAAGAAGAAATTGACCGCTTCATCGAAGATAATGGTATCGAATCAGCTGATACAGATGATTATTTTTTCTAAGGACCATTGCAATGACTCTTTTGCCAGAACATGAGCTGCAAGCGCGCCGTCTGATTGCTCAAGGGCTGGCGGGTTCGAATGCAAGACCTGCGTTGAAGAATCCTGTGTACGTAATTCGCCACCTGCTGGCTCTTCAGGGGCAAACATATAAAGCGGGTATCCGCGCTATCGCACTGCGCGTTGAAAACGGTGAGGCGTCAGGGCAGGATATCGAGGCTACAGATGCTCTGGTACATGAAGCAGTAGCAAATCATGAGATTGTGCGTGCTTGGCCCATGCGGGGTACTTTACATTTTCTCGATGCCCAAGATGCTCGCTGGCTAATGCACCTGTGTTCCCCGCGCATCGAAGCCGCAGCAGCTAAGCGTCGGCATGGTCTCGGATTTGTTGAAGGAGATTTCGAACGAGCTCGTGAAGCGCTTTATGCGCATCTGCTGAATTTGAAGACGGGTGAAGTATTAGAACGCCGGGACGCCTATCGAGTTTTTGAAGACGCCGGAGTGAGTACCGCTGATGGGCGCGGTCCTCATCTTCTCAGAGCCTTCGGTGGACTAGGCGATGTGGTGCAGGGGAGCCTCGCCGGGTACCGGGAGACTTTTCAACACATCGATCGTTTACGCGTTAATCAGCGACATCTCCCTGCAGGACAGGCTCTCGCAGAACTGGGAACGCGTTATGTCAATGGACACGGCCCCGTGACGGTCAGCGACTTGGCGTGGTGGTCAGGCTTGACCAAACGGGAGTCCACCACCGCCCTGAAGTCAGCGGAGAACTGCGTCCCTATGGTCATAGGGGATGTCGAATATTTTGCGCCCTCCTGGCAGCTGAATATTACTGCAGAAGAACTAGAGCAGGCGCTAGAAAGAACTTTTTATTTACCCGCATTTGACGAATATTTGCTGGGGTATAGCGACAAATCTTTTACTATGGCATCTGAAATCCGTCACGAGGTTCTCACCATGAACGGGATAAGTTGGAACTTTACGGTGAAAAACGGAACCGTTATAGGTCGAACGGCGTAGTAAGAGCTGTTACTGTTTGCGGTACCGAGATGTTTTGCCCCTGTTCAGCTAAGACACACTGAACGGTGAGGATGGTTGCCCCTAAAAGCGGGTCGGTGAGCATTTGAGAACCAGGATAGCCAAAAGCTCTTTCATACAACGTGCGAGCGCTATCAAGCCACCAGGTGGACGACACAAAACGCGAGTAACGGCCAGAATCGTCGGCAGATGGAAACCCTAAGAGCATTTCTGCCAGCGGTAGATATCGGTGGTGGATAGCAGAACCTTCGGCGTCGATTCCCCGACTACCCATGTTGGAGCCGGAGGGGTTCTCTAAATCTGTGATGAGAATGTTATGCGGTGAGAAATCTCCCGACGATAGAATCGTAAGCTCAGAACGAGGTGGAAAAACTATGCTTTTTAACTGCTGTTGCAGCTGATCCAGCTCGATTGGTGTGAGAGATTCACCGACCCTGCCGGGGATTTTCCGCTGCTCGACGAGCTTAATCAACCCTTTCAAGGCCATCTGCGGGGATGCAATCATACCGGGGGTCGACGCCGCCGGATCAGCTTGAGCGAGACGATGGGCAAAATCAAATATGGCACCTTTTGTTTGCGAGGAATTTTGCTGAGCGAACGGCGTCCAAAAATCAATCCAGGAGGAAAGAGCTGCCTGAGCCTGAGCGGAATCGAGAAAGTAGTCAGCGAGGGAACGCCCCGGTACATATTCAATACCTAAGACCCGCTGGGAGTCCTCGGCAAAAAGTAGTCGCGAAAAAGAACCTGGCACCGTGTCATTGAGGCATATCAAGCCGTGCTTTTCACGTAAATACCCAAAACCACCGGAATTAACAGCAGAGTCTTTTCGCCGAAAATATTTGAGAATCGCAGACTGCCTCTCGAAATCTCCCCTGACCACCACGGAGCGCATTCCAGCGGAGAGAATCTCTATATTTTCTAATGCACCTGCCTCCAAGCGCGTAGCTCCCAAAGTGACCATCATTTGAAGAAGCGCACGAAATTTAGGAGTCGTCACCGGCGAATCACCGGGTTGAAGCTCATAGAGTGCGCAGGATTTCTCGCAAAGTGAGGAAAAACCATCGGTGAGTGACTCGTGGACCATAGAGCCATTATCGCCTATCTAGTAACCTTGAACGGTGACTTTGAATCTTTCTGAATCAACCAATCCTGAATCCGCCGAAAAAATCCGTACCTATGAGGTGCGCACTTTCGGTTGTCAGATGAACGTGCACGACTCCGAACGCATGAGTGGGTTGCTCGAATCCAGTGGCTATGTGCCGGTGCAAGAGGGGGAAACTCCCGATCTGGTGGTTTTCAATACCTGCGCCGTACGTGAGAATGCCGACAACAAACTGTATGGCAACCTTGGCATGCTTGCTCCTGCAAAGCGTGAAAATGAGGACATGCAGATTGCCGTGGGTGGTTGTCTAGCGCAGAAAGACCAGGACACTATTCTCAAGCGTGCGCCGTGGGTCGACGTCGTGTTTGGCACCCACAATATTGGCTCTCTACCTACTCTGCTGGAACGCGCTCGCCATAATCACGAGGCGCAGGCCGAATTGCTGGAGTCTTTGGAAGTCTTTCCCTCTACTTTGCCGACTAAGCGTGATCACGTCTATTCGGGCTGGGTTTCCATTTCTGTAGGTTGCAATAACACCTGCACTTTCTGTATCGTTCCTTCGCTGCGAGGCAAAGAAAAAGACCGTCGCCCCGGCGATATTTTGGCTGAAGTTCAGGCTTTGGTGGACGACGGCGCGGTGGAAGTAACGCTGCTTGGTCAGAACGTGAATTCCTATGGTGTGGAGTTCGGGGACCGACAGGCGTTCTCTAAGTTGTTGCGGGCTTGCGGAAATATTGAGGGGCTTGAACGAGTTCGTTTTACCTCCCCCCACCCGGCGATGTTTACCGATGACGTCATTGACGCTATGGCAGAGACCCCTAACGTGATGCCTGTGCTTCATATGCCCCTTCAATCTGGCTCAGATAAGGTGCTTAAAGATATGAAGCGCTCCTATCGGTCCAAGAAGTTCCTGGGTATTTTGGAACGAGTACGCGCCAAGATGCCAGAGGCTGCCATCACCACGGATATCATCGTTGGGTTCCCTGGTGAAACCGAAGAAGATTTCCAGGAAACTATGCGCGTGGTGGAAGAATCCCGTTTCTCTTCCGCGTTCACTTTCCAGTATTCGATTCGCCCCGGCACTCCCGCTGCTACCATGGAAAACCAGGTTCCCAAGGACGTCGTACAAGAACGCTACGAACGACTGACCGCTTTGCAGGATCGCATCGCGGGTGAAGAGAACAAGAAGCAGCTGGGTAAGACGGTGGAACTGATGGTTACCGCAGAGAAGGGTCGTAAGGCTGATGAAACTCACCGTCTGGCAGGCCGCACCCCAGATATGCGTCTGGTGCATTTTTCGGTTCCTGAAGGCGCCGAGATTCCCCGACCCGGTGACTTTGTGACCGTGCCTGTCACTGAGGCAGGCTCCTTCCACCTGATTTCTGATCCCACCGCAGAACAGTATTCGGTGCGCCGTTCCCGTGCTGGTGATGCTTGGGATCGTTCACAAGCAGATTCCTGTGGAACCGGAACCACCCAGGTTTCTGGTGGCGCCGTCAACCTGGGCTTCCCCACCTTCCGCCAATAATGTCCAGCGAATTTTCTTCGAGTCAATTTCCCGTGGTGTCAATCGTGGGCCCAACGGCCAGCGGTAAATCAGATTTGGCGGTCGAAATCGCACGGGAGTTGGATGGGGAGTGTATTAATGCTGATTCCATGCAGTTTTACCGGGGCATGGATATTGGAACCGCAAAAATATCTGCCGAGGAGATGAAGGGCGTGCCCCATCATTTTCTGGATATTTTGGACGTGCGAGAAGAAGCTTCTGTCGCGGTTTTTCAACAGCGGTGCAGAGAACTGATGGCAGATATTCAAGGTCGGGGAAAGCTACCGATTTTGGTGGGTGGCTCTGGTCTCTATGTGCGGGCTGCGCTGGATCACTTAGAATTTCCCGAGACAGACCCTGCGGTCCGTAAAGCATTAGAGCAAGAACTGGAGCAAAAAGGCAGGGGTGTACTTCATGATCGTCTGCAGGAGATTGACCCGGAATCAGCGGCGCGGGTAAAAGATGATCGCCGCCTCATTCGTGCTTTGGAAGTGTGGGAGGTGACCGGTCGGACTTTCACTTCCTTTATGCCCCAGCGTCAGTACGTTCAGCCGGCTGTGCAAATCGGTCTCAACGGTGACCGGGCTGAGCTTCATCAGCGTATTCACCGCAGAGTGGAGATGATGGCGCAGCAAGGGCTGCTTCACGAGGTCGAAAAGCTAGAAGCCCAGGGTCTGCGCGAGGGAAAGACTGCCTCTAGGGCAATAGGCTATCGCGAATTCTTACGGGTTCTTGAAAGCCAGCGCTCGCAAGAGGATATATACACGGTGGAAGACGCCATCGAAGACACGGCAGTGGCAACCCGTCAGTTCGCCCGTCGTCAAATTACATGGTTCAATGCAGATCCTAGAGTGAATTGGTTGGACTGGAATGACAGCCAAAAGACGTCTAAAGCCTTAGAAATCATCCGTTCTCAGACATACGCGCGAAAGAACGAAACCCCGTAGAATACTAAAAAAGACAGCGCTATCGAAAGGACTATCCGTGGGAACACACCAGAAAAAGTGGGGAGATCTCACTAGCGTACCTCTGACGAAGGGGCACGGTACCGGTAACGATTTTATTTTTGTTACCGATCCTGAGGGCGTTCTCAATATAGATGCGGATGTGGTGGCGCAGGTATGCGATCGCCATTTCGGAATCGGTGCCGATGGTTTGATTCGCGCCACGATGGCTACAACTTTTGACGCCGATGCACCTTCTGAGCAGTGGTTTATGGACTATCGCAATTCGGATGGTTCAATCTCTGAGATGTGTGGAAACGGGGTACGAGCATTCGTTGAGTATCTGCGGACGGAGAACCTGATTTCCCTGGAAGTCGGTGAACGAATCCAGATTGGTACCCGAGCCGGTGTCAAGTCGGTTGGTCGAACTGATTCGGGCTACGCCATCGACATGGGTCCCTGGGGATTTATCGACGGCGACGCCGCTCGTGATACTGGTGCCGACTGCATGGTGAGCGCGCGCGGACTGAAAACCAACCGTCCCGGTGTTTCCATCAGCATGGGTAATCCTCATACTGTTGTTGCGCTGGGTTCTGACGGCAAACTTGAGGGCCTCGGCTTGGACGTTGCTCCCACCGTATCTCCGATTCCGCCTAACGGCACTAACGTCGAGTTTGTTGTTCCCGAAGAAATTGAGGACACCGAAGCGGAAACCGGTCAGGCGAATGTTGGTGCCATTAGAATGCGTGTTCACGAACGTGGAGTGGGCGAAACCCTTTCCTGCGGAACCGGGGCGTGTGCTGCTGCTGCAGCGACTCGGTTCTGGGGTGGAGAAGACGCCCCCGACGAGTGGTTGGTTCATGTCCCAGGCGGCACATTGGCGATTACTTTTGTGCTCGGTCCTGATGAACTTGAGCATGTGGTGCTAGCTGGTCCTGCAGAAATGACCGGCAAAATAACACTCTAATTTTCAGCGGGGAAGAGCACCAAAAAATAGCTCTTTCCCGTTGTTCCTCTCTAAGCGCTCCTTACGACTTCGAGGATGCGGAATCCTTTGGCAGTAGCGTAGCGGGAGACCTCAAACGTGCCTGCGTCCACCGAATCTAGCTCCTTAGCAATCCATTTTTGCAGAGAGTCTGCCCCCAAGTTCTTCTGTACCACCAGATAAGCACACCCCTGGGGTGCAAGGCGGGGGAGCCACGTCCGTAAAATATCGTGGAGCACATCTTTGCCCACACGGATGGGTGGGTTCGACCAAATAGTGTCAAATTGAAGATCTCCAGGCACGTCTGAAGGCGCGAATACCTCAATATTGCTCAACCCTAGCCGCTCAGCATTCATTCTCGTTAGTTCAGCAGATCGTTGGTTGACTTCAACTCCGATGACTCTCGCCAGAGGGAGTTTCTTTGCCAAGGTAAGTGAAATAGGACCCCAGCCGGTACCAATATCGAGGACGGTAGAACCGGAAGGCTCAGGAGCTTCCGCCAACAAAATGGCGGTACCTTTATCAATGCCCGCAGGGCTAAAAATCCCCGAGGCAGTCACCACAGAAACACGCTCTCCGGCAAGCTCCACACTCACCTGTTTTGGCGTGAAATCTCCCTGGGGATCAGAAGAAAAATAATGCTCAACAGACATAAAAAATACTTTACGGGAAAGTATCTTCTCATCTGAAACTTTGTCCCCTCGCTGTGAGAAAACACGCGACCCAAAACCACCGCTTAGAGACTAAAATGGAAAGAACACCTGACGAAAGGAACTATGAGCAACCACGATTCGTTATCCAAAACCACCAACGTTCCCAGTGACGAACTGCTGCGTGAAACCGTTGACCGCGTTTTGGGTCGCTCACCACAAAATTTTCAGGAAAGCTCGGTGCTCGATGAACGCGCACGCGAACTATCCTCCAACCAGCAAGAACATTCCTCGTTCGATGGCGATCAGGAAGAACTGGAAGAACGTCGGGCTCTTCGCCGAGTAGCTGGTCTATCTACTGAACTCGAAGACGTCACCGAAGTTGAGTACCGTCAGCTTCGTCTAGAACGCGTTGTTCTGGCAGGGCTTTGGACCGAAGGTACCGTTACCGACGCCGAGAACTCCCTGCGTGAGCTCGCTGCGCTCGCTGAAACTGCAGGTTCGGAAGTACTTGACGGCATCGTTCAGCGGCGCATGAAACCGGATCCGGGCACATTCCTGGGCTCGGGCAAAGCACTGGAGTTGAGAGATATCGTTCAGAGCACCGGTGCCGATACAGTCATCGTTGACTCAGAACTTGCCCCCTCTCAGCGTCGTGCCCTAGAAGATATTGTGAAGGTCAAAGTTATTGACCGTACCGCGCTGATTTTAGATATTTTTGCTCAGCATGCTAAATCTCGTGAAGGTAAAGCCCAGGTTGAGCTGGCTCAGCTAGAGTACATGCTGCCTCGCTTGCGCGGCTGGGGTGCTTCTCTGTCCCGTCAGGCTGGCGGTCGTGCAGCAGGTGGCGAAGGTATCGGCTCCCGTGGCCCCGGTGAAACAAAGATTGAAATGGACCGCCGTCGTCTGCGTGCTCGCATGGCAAAATTGCGCCGTGAGATTGCCGCGATGGAACCTGCCCGTGAAACCAAGCGTCTTAACCGGCGCCGTAACCGTGTGCCCTCAGTTGCTATTGCTGGATACACCAACGCCGGTAAATCTTCCCTTTTGAACCGCCTGACGGACGCCGGGGTACTGGTTGAGAACGCCTTGTTTGCCACTTTGGATCCTACTGTCCGCAAGGCAGAGACCCCCGATGGAGTGGGCTATACGCTCTCCGATACCGTGGGTTTCGTTCGCTCTCTTCCTACGCAATTGGTGGAAGCTTTCCGCTCTACTCTGGAAGAGGTAGCGGAGTCAGACGTCATTGTTCACGTGGTCGATGCATCTCACCCTGACCCTGAGGGGCAGATTAAAGCTGTTCGTGAGGTTATGGCAGAGGTCGATGCCCAGGATATTCCTGAAATCATCGCGCTCAATAAGGCTGATGCTGCTGATCCATTTGTGATTGAACGAGTACGCCAGCGAGAATCCAACACTGTTGTAGTCTCGGCGCGTACTGGCGAGGGCATAGAAGAGCTTAAGCAGCTCATTGCAGATACTATTCCGCGTCCCTCTATCGAACTCAATATGCTGATCCCCTATGCACACGGTGAGATTGTTTCCCGCTTGCACGAATGGGACGCTGAGATTCTTCAGACTGCTTTCGTCTCCGATGGTACGTTCGTCCGTGCTCTCGTGCGAGAGGAAGTTGCCTCTGAACTGCAGGAATACAATCTAGAGGAAGACCTTCTAGAGGTTCTGCAACCCGAGATTGAAGCAGCACAGCAGGCTGGAGTGGTGGAGACTCATCGCGCATGAGCGAATCTGAATCCTTGGCAAACCAGAGAGAAGGCGACGTGCGCGCGCCCACCGGGTTAGAGCCAGAAACTCTGCCCGGGGCGCAGCCTGTGCTCGAACTCTTGGATAGTGCTGTGGCATCCAGCGGCGGGCAAAACCGCCCGGGACAGCGTACTATGGCAGCCCATGTTGCGCAGGCTTTAGAGATGGATCGGCACTTGCTGGTGCAAGCAGGAACGGGCACCGGTAAATCCTTAGGATATTTGGTGCCTGCGCTTCATTATGCGCAAACGAGCGATAAACCCATCATCGTGGCAACTGCAACGCTCGCGCTGCAATCACAAATTGTTAACCGTGATATTCCTCGACTCTTAGAGTCAGTGGAGGGGCAACCGGAAAGCGAAACAGAAGTTGCTATTCTCAAGGGGCGTAATAATTATGCCTGCTTGCACAAGGTAGAAGGTGGATATCCCGAAGATGAGGGAGAAACCCTTTTTGACATGGATACTTCCACGGGTTCTACGGGAAAACTCGGCGAAGAAATTTTACGTTTGCGGAAATGGGTGGACACTACAGATACCGGTGACCGCGACGAGTTGATGCCCGGTGTATCGGATCGCGCATGGCGGCAGGTTTCTGTCTCTTCTGCAGAATGCTTAGGTAAGCGGTGTCCTTTGGTGGAGTCATGCTTTAGCGAGTTAGCTCGTGCCCGGGCATCTGAATCCGACATTGTGATTACCAATCATGCCTTACTAGCCATTAACGCTTTTGAAGGCATCGGCGTTTTGCCCGAGCACGAAGTCGTGATTATTGATGAGGCCCATGAGCTTGCTGATCGGGTGACCGGCGCGGTGACAGGTGCACTCTCTCCACTGATGATTTCTTCAGCGGCGAGGTCTATTCGCAAGCATACCAAGGCTAGCCATGAACCTCTTGAACAAGCCGGACGGGCATTGGACCAGGCTCTCGATGGTGTGCCTGCCGAATTGCTGCCCAAGGGGTTACCGCCGCGAGTTGCATCAGCACTACAGGCAGTACGAGATTCTGCTCGCGCGGCCCTTTCTGACACCAAGTCAGATTCTAAAGATACGGACGCTGGCAGACAGATGGCACGCGCCAAAGTCACTGAGGTGCTAGAACTTGCCGAACGAATGCTGGGTGTCAATGATGAACACGAGGTGGTATGGGTATCCCGCCAGGGGTCCTGGGAACCAGGACGGGGATACATAGCTGCCGATGATTCTGATCCTGCGACCTTGAATGTAGCACCGCTTTCAGTAGCGGGGCGCTTACGCGAAGGATTATTTGACGGTAGAACTGTGGTTCTTACCTCGGCAACTCTCACCGTGGGTGAGTCATTCGATGCTGCTGCAGGCGCCCTCGGGTTGCAGGGGCAGGGCGCACCGCGCTGGGAAGGTATCGATGTGGGGTCTCCCTTTGATTACCCCAAACAGGGAGTTCTATATCTAGCCTCCGACTTGCCCAAACCTGGGCGTGGTATTTCCGAAGAACAGCTCCAGCGAGTAGTGGAGTTAGTAGAAGCATCCCGCGGCGGCGCGCTCGGTTTATTTTCGTCCAAACGAGCAGCCGAATTAGCTGCAGAGTACGTGCGCGAACATACCGATTTGAATATTTTGGTGCAGGGGGAGTCCTCTCTGCGCGCTTTGGTGAAAGAATTTTCAGAGGATGTTAATTCCTGTCTCTTTGGCACCATGAGCCTCTGGCAAGGCGTTGATGTACCCGGTGATTCGTGTCGACTAGTGATGATGGATCGCATTCCGTTTCCTCGGCCCGACGATCCGCTGTCTGCCGCACGCACCCGTGCCGTTGCACAGAATGGCGGAAACGGTTTTATGGCTGTTTCTGCTTATCATGCGGCTATCCGCATGGCTCAGGGGGCCGGACGATTGATTCGTTCGGTGGGGGACCGCGGCGTCGTCGCTGTTCTGGATTCACGCATAGCAACCCAACGCTACGGTTCGTATATTGTGCGAGCGCTACCGCCGTTTTGGACGACGCAACGTACTGAAATTGTCATCGGTGCTTTGGAACGATTAGCAGCATCGGTGAATAAAGAATAGTCTCTGGAATGAACGGGGAAGTCCGTTGATTTAACCTCAAAGCGGGGCGCGAATACTCAATTCGCGCCCCGCTGTGTGCGGTTGAAAAATATATTAGAGGCTTCTGAGAACCGAAACTACCTTGCCCATGATTGTTGCTTGATCTCCAAGAATGGGCTCATATTGAGTGTTCTGTGGCAACAACCAGGTATGCCCATCTCGCTGGCGAAACGTCTTTACCGTTGCCTCATCGTCCAAGAGCGCAGCCACGATGTCGCCATTGTTGGCGGTATTTTGGGTGCGGACTACTACCCAGTCACCATCGCAGATCGCGGCATCTACCATTGAATCTCCCTTGACGCGCAACATGAAGAGTTCTCCATTACCTACAATTTGGCGGGGGAGAGTCATGACATCTTCAATGGACTGCTCGGCAGTGATGGGGCCACCAGCGGCGATTCGACCTACCAAAGGAACGGTCGCTGTCTCGGCAGATGACTGGTCAAACTGAGGTAATTGAATGAGCTGAGCGAACGATTCAGTGGGAGCAGTTTTTCCTTCGGTAGCTTCCTCGTTAAGAATTTCAAGAGCGCGAGGTCGTTTGGGATCACGTCTGATGTACCCCAACTCTTCCAGACGGTTGAGCTGGTGCGTCACCGAGGACAGCGAAGCCAGCCCGACGATGTCTCCGATTTCTCGCATAGAAGGAGGGTATCCGCGCGTTTCGATTTCCTCCGAGATAGCCGTGAGGATTTTCTGTTGACGCGCAGTGAGCGGACGGCGCGCTGCGGGGCTTGCGCTCGGGTCAGCGTGGTTCTTGATGTCGCTCACAGTGTTTCTCCTTGATGCTTATCTTGTCAGACCCCCTCAGCAGAATATGTAGAGAACTTGCATGTTCGAGAAAGAGGGTGTGCTTTCCCTCAACTTTAATGCAAATCCCATCGAAAACCAAACATTTGTTCTAATAAATCTCGACTATGTTCGAATTATCTGATAGAACATATATACGACCTTCGAACAGATATTCGAATCAAATGTTCGAAGGGCCTCACACATCACTCAAAAGGAGAGTTCACATGAGCGCATATTCGCTTTCGCCTCATGCGGCACCCAAACGATTGACTTCTACCCGCCGCTCCACCCCAATTCGTCCGCAACAAAAGGTTTCTTCTAAGCCTTCACCGCGCTGGAAACTTACGCGCCGAGGAAAGCTTCTCTTCAGGGGATTGCCGTTGATCACATTAGCTGCGCTTATAGTGCTGGGAGCCATCGCACTTATTAACCCTTCAGAAGCTCATGCAGGGAAAGAGGGAGCTTCCAGCGTGGTTACGGAGGAAATTACCGTCCAGGGTGGGCAAACTCTATGGGATATTGCGTTAGAAGTTGAAACTTCTGCTGATACTCGCGACGTCGTACAACAGATCATCGAAATTAATGATTTGAAGGGGAGTTCTATCGATGCGGGGCAACGGTTAGAAATTCCTCTATATGCTGAGAAATAAGAGCATCGATGGGTCAAGCTCGTTAGACTTTAGCTGTGACTGAAGCTATGGAAAATCTTGAAAATTTACCTCTCCGAGAAGACCTGCGAGGGCGTTCTCCCTATGGTGCTCCTATGTTGGACGTGCCGGTCACCCTGAATGTCAACGAGAATACGCACCCTATGCCGGTTGAGGTTGTAGAAGCTATTACTCGAGAAGTGGCTGAAACAGCGAAGACACTCAATCGTTATCCAAATCGAGAATTCACAACCTTGAGGAAGGAGCTGGCTTCCTATCTAGGGCACGGATTGACAGAAAATCAGCTGTGGGCTGCCAATGGTTCCAACGAAATTCTGCAGCAGCTTTTCCAGGTATTTGGTGGACCCGGTAGAAGCGTCATGAGTTTCGTTCCCACCTATTCTATGTATCCTCTACTTGCGGATGGCACCAATACCACTTTTATTGCTGGTTCCCGGGCGGATGATTTTACCTTGACTGCTGCATCTGCCGTAGAGCAGATTCGACATCATAAGCCCAACCTCGTGGTCTTATGTTCGCCTAACAATCCCACCGGGACCGGGTTAGACTTGTCGACTATCGAGGCAGTATATGAGGCTATGAGCGAGCATGATGGTATCACCATCGTGGACGAAGCCTACGCCGAATTTGCCCAAGATCCCTCTCAGACAGCCCTAACGCTGTTGGAAGACCGACCTCTTCTCGTCGTTTCTCGCACAATGAGTAAAGCCTTTGCCCTGGCAGGCGCAAGAATTGGGTACTTCGCAGCATCTTCGGCTATGTGCGATGCCGTTCGACTGGTTCGACTTCCATATCACCTCTCAGCAGTTACTCAAGCAACTGCACTCGCGGCACTGCGCCATCGTACCCAGCTGTTAGAAAATGTAGAAGATATCCGCTCTCAACGTGATCGAATCGTTCGTAAACTCAGGGAGTTCGGATTAGAACCAGCAGATTCCGATTCAAACTTCGTGTTTTTTGGCGGACTCAAAGATGAAAAAGCAGCCTGGCAGTATCTGCTCAAAGACGGTGTGCTAGTTCGGGATAACGGCATCGCCCACCATCTACGGGTGACCGCAGGCACCGAATCCGAGACTTCTGCCTTTCTGGAAAGCCTAGAAGCATACCTTCGTAACACCGGAGAACTCTCCTAGGTACAGAGATGAACAGCACTTCAGATGCTGGTGCGATAACCTAGTCCTATCCCTATACTCTCCAGAAAAAGAGAACAATGGCAGAATCAACGACCGGCTTGGGTCCACGCATTGCTTCACAAGAGCGGCACACCAGTGAATCGTCCGTCTCTGTTTCTATCAATCTTGATGGAACGGGAAAAGCTGACATAGACACCAGCGTGCCTTTTTACGACCATATGCTGACGGCTCTATCCAAGCACTCGCTCATCGATATGACCATTAAATGCACAGGTGATACCCATATCGATGTTCACCATACGGTGGAAGACACTGCCATCGTGCTCGGAGAAGTTCTGCGTGAAGCACTGGGAAATAAAGCCGGCATCCGCCGTTTTGGAATGGCTACTATTCCATTGGATGAAGCTCTTGCTCAGTGCGTTGTCGATATTTCTGGAAGACCTTATCTGGTGCATCAGGGTGAACCTGCAGGCTTTGAGTTTCATCTGATTGGCGGGCATTTCACCGGTTCTATGGTTCGCCATTGCTTAGAAGCAATCGCTTGCCATGCTGGTATTTGCCTGCACATGACCGTTCTGGGCGGGCGCGATCCGCACCACATCGCGGAGGCAGAGTTTAAAGCACTGGCACGTGCTCTGCGCGAAGCGATCGAATCGGATCCGCGTCATCACGATATTCCATCGACCAAGGGAGCACTCTAGATGGTAGCTACAGAAAGCATCTCCAAAGCCCCGCTGAATCGTCCTACCGTCGTTGTGCTTGATTATGGCGCAGGGAATGTTCATTCTGCAGTGCGAGCACTAGAGGAAGCTGGAGCGTATGTCATCCTGTCCAAAGACGAAGCGGACGTGCTCGGAGCAGATGGTCTGGTAGTTCCAGGCGTGGGGGCGTTTGACGCTGTGATGAAAGCACTTCAACAAGTGCAGGCGCCTCGTATGATTGGTCGCAGAATTGCCGGGGGTCGTCCCGTTTTAGGTATATGTGTAGGACTACAAATTTTTTTTGATAAAGGGGTAGAACACGGGATAGAAACTGCGGGAATGGGGGAGTGGCCTGGAACCGTCGAAAAACTGAAGGCGGACGTAATCCCCCATATGGGCTGGAATACCGTAGAGCCGGCCGAAGGCTCGACTCTCTTTCAGGGAATCGAAAATGAGCGCTTCTATTTTGTGCATTCTTATGGAGTGCAGAATTGGGAATTCGAACAGAATTCTGAGACCATGAACCCGCCTCAAGTCACCTGGGCAGAACACGGTACGCGATTTATCGCGGCTGTAGAAAACGGTCCGTTGTGCGCCACTCAATTTCATCCCGAAAAGTCTTCAGAAGCTGGTATTGCTCTGTTGCGAAACTGGATTTCAACTTTAAAAGTTACTGGCCGGTTATCGCAGGAGGATTCTAAGGCATGAGTACTTCACTTTCTGGACTGTTGCTCATGGCGTTTGGTGCATTCTTTATTGGCGGAGCTTGGTCTTTCCGTTCGCAAAAACTTCCCCTCATCGTGCAACTCATTATGGCGATTGTGGGTATCGCGCTGACAGTCTATGGTGGATTTATTCTTTTTACCTATAACTAATGAAAGTGGGAGCAAGACTATGAGTACCCAACGGCTTGAATTGCTGCCCGCAGTTGATGTGGCAGATGGGCAGGCTGTGCGGCTTGTTCAAGGTGAAGCAGGCTCTGAAACGGGTTATGGAGATCCTGTGGAAGCAGCTTTAGCTTGGCAGAATGCAGGCGCAGAGTGGCTTCATCTGGTGGACTTGGACGCTGCCTTTGGTAGAGGGAACAACATCGAGGTTCTCACCGAAGTAGCTCAAAAAGTTAATCTCAAGGTAGAGATGTCCGGTGGTATTCGGGATGACGAATCCTTGGAACGGGCACTCTCGCTCAATCCGGCTCGAGTAAATCTGGGTACAGCCGCCCTAGAAAATCCTGCCTGGACTTCGCGCGTCATTCGCCAGTATGGGGAAAAAATAGCTGTAGGCCTGGATGTCCGGGGAACTACTCTGGCAGCTCGCGGCTGGACAGAAGACGGCGGGGATCTCTGGGACGTCCTGAATCGTTTAGAAGCTGATGGTTGTGTCCGCTATGTGGTAACGGATGTGACCAAAGATGGCACCTTGAAGGGACCTAACTTAGAACTTCTGAAGCAGGTTGCAGAGCGTACCGATAAGCCCGTTGTCGCCTCGGGTGGAATCTCTAGCCTGGACGATATTCGAGCCCTTCGAAGCCTTGTTAGTTCGGGAGTTGAAGGTGCCATCATGGGCAAAGCACTCTATGCCGGTAAATTTACTCTGGAACAAGCGCTCGAAGTCGCCGGATAATTACCTCTGCTCACGCCGCACATATCGTTTTCTACTCAAAGGTCATTATGTCTTTTCCTCAAACTACGGGGTCCGCATCAGGCGATTCGCAGAAGCAACCGCGTGAACTTCCCGCCCACATTGTGGCTCAGTTAGCGAGTGCGGGTCGGTCGACCGATACTGCCGGTCAGCCCTGGGACGGGCGCAATCTGGGAGAGGGAACGAGTCATACGCATCAGTACCCTTCTGATACAGGACGCACAGAGTCTGCTGTTCAGCAGGCTTTCGTTGCTTTTGTTGCGGGAGATATTGTTGAAGAAAACGTGGTAGATGCTCTACGGGGAGCTCGTGTTTTTGTTCCAGTGGTGGCTGAAGTTTCGCATTCTGTGATTACTGATGAAGGCCTCATCTCCGATAAGGAAGCAGATATGGCTTTGATTAGTATTGAAGCTCCCGACGGGCGCAAGGCGCTACCCATCTTCACGAGCGTAGATGCGTTAACAGCCTGGCATGACAAAGCGCGACCGGTAGCTGCGGATATGCGTAAGACAGCGTTATCTGCAGTAGAGGATCAGAATCAGATGCTGGTCATCAACCCCGGTAGTGATATGACGTTTGTTGTTCGACGTCCGGCACTGTGGGCCATTGCTAAGGGGGAGTCGTGGGTTCCCTCCTATAAGAGTCTAAAAGTTTTGAAGCAGCTGAAGGATATTACCTCTGATTTAGTAGAGGTTACTGATGTTCGGATTACTGCCGGCCAGGGTGTGGCAAGTTTGTCCGCAGAAGGAAAGCAGCTTGCCGGTGGCGGCCCGGGGCCTGAACTCAACATCACTTTGGTGTTAGTACCCGGTCTGAACCAAGAACAACTCAACACAGCAATCCAGGTTTTTCAGCAACGACTGGCATCTCATAGGGAACTGTCCGAAGCAATAGATTCTGTGCAACTTTCGTTGACTGCCCAGTAACCTGCTTGAGCGAGAGTTCAGGGAAAGCGTCTCAAAATAAGACGCTTTCCCTGAACTATTTTGTGTGAGGCTCGGGTCTCTAGAAAACTGGACCGGTGAATTTCTCTCCGGGACCCTGCCCGGGCGCATCGGGTTCAAAGGAAGCTTCACGGAAAGCGAGCTGCAGGGTGCGGAGCCCATCACGCAGGGGACCAGCATGCTGTGAGCCAATTTCCGGTGCTGCCGCGGTGACGAACCCAGCCAATGCGGTAATGAGCTTACGTGCTTCATCTAGGTCTTTGAGTTCGGCTGCATTTTCTTCAGCTGCCAAACCACATTTAACGGCTGCCGCGCTCATGAGGTGCACGGCTGCAGTGGTGATGATTTCTACCGCAGGCACATCTGCGATATCTCGCATTTGCGCGTTGACGGCGTCAATCTGTCCCTGGGAAATCTCATGGTCAGGTGCTGGCTCGCCGGATTCATCGGCGAATCGGAAAGAATTGTTTTCAGTCATGTATTCAGAATCTCATACTCTAATTCGGAACGCGGTATCGGATCGGGCAAAAGCTTGAAATCTGACGAGAGTCTGAGACCAATCTTGGTCACAATCGTTGAAAATCCGGGCATATCCGAGTAAACTCTATATAAGTTTGCAAGCGGAGGTATCTCCCACCCGCATCAACCGCATTCATCCAGTGATCAGGTTGTCGGGTATTCCCACGGATTCCAGTGAATCCTGTTTGAGGTATGCCTTCGTTTGCGCGCGCATCGAAGGCATACTTTATGCCCCGATGAGCTAACGATTTTATTCACGGGGAAACCCACTGAGCTACAGGAGCTACTCATTAGCGATCCACGCATCAATGAACGTATTCGTGTGCCGGAAGTTCGACTTGTTGGACCCGGCGGCGAACAGGTTGGCATTGTCCGAGTTGAAGATGCTTTGCGACTAGCGCAGGAATCTGATTTGGATCTGGTTGAGGTTGCCCCCTCGGCTAAACCGCCGGTATGCAAGCTCATGGACTTCGGTAAGTACAAATACGAAGCCGCAGTTAAAGCACGTGAATCCCGTAAGAAGCAGGTTAACGCTTCTTTGAAGGAAATCCGTTTCCGTCTAAAGATTGATACCCATGACTACGAAACCAAGGTCGGACACGCGCGTCGTTTCTTGACCGGTGGTGACAAAGTCAAGGCTATGATCCAATTCCGTGGTCGTGAACAGCAGCGCCCCGAGATGGGTGTGCGTTTACTGGAACGCATGGCGGCTGACTTGGCAGAGGTTGGTACCGTAGAGTCCAGCCCTCGTGTTGATGGTCGCAATATGGTGATGGTTCTTGCTCCTCTCCGCGGCAAAGCGGAAGCTCGCAAGGAATCTCAGCCTAAGCAGCGTTCCGGTGGCCGCAAGGGTCGCGAACGCGTTGACACTCAGAATGCTACCGAGGTCTCGAACTCTGTTGCAGGTGCTATGCCTGAAGAGCTCAAGAACATGGCTAAGCAGGCTGACTCAGAGTAATTCTGGGCACGAAATAGGCGGTTCAATGGACACCAAACTCCTCGCTCCACTAGAGTGAGGCAGTTGGTTCTGGTTGCACGACCCATATGTTTCCATAGGGCGTGAATCCACCTCGCAATTGCGAATCCAATTCGCTCACAGAGTTCTTCTCATTGAAAGATGAGAAGCAGAACGTAAGGAGAACGGCAGCTATGCCGAAGCAGAAGACCCACTCTGGTGCTAAAAAGCGCTTCAAGCTCACCGGTACTGGCAAGGTAAAGCGCCAGCAGGCGAACCGTCGTCACTACCTAGAGCACAAGTCCTCACGTCTTACCCGCCGTCTGGCATCTGACCAGATTGTTGAGGGTGGTCAGGCTAAGGTCATCAAGAAGATGCTGGGCAAGTAAGCTCACCCTTTTCTAGGACTGTGCCCTATAGACGGGCTTGAAAAAACTTTTTAGAACTCGCTCCTCGCCGATAATTTTGAGATCGGCCAGGACATTAAGACGAAGGAGACACACGTGGCACGTGTGAAGCGCGCGGTCAACGCGCACAAGAAGCGTCGAGTAATCCTCGAACGAGCATCCGGCTACCGTGGACAGCGTTCACGCTTGTACCGTAAGGCTAAAGAGCAGGTCATTCACTCGCTCGTATACAGCTACGATCACCGCCGCAAGAAGAAGGGCGATTTCCGCCGTCTTTGGATTCAGCGCATCAACGCAGCTGCACGCGCAGAAGGTCTGACCTACAACCGTTTCATCCAGGGCCTGAAGGCTGCTGAGGTTGAGGTTGATCGCCGTATGCTGGCTGAACTTGCTGTGAGCGAGCCTGCTGCATTCTCAGCTCTCGTTAAGATTGCTAAGGACAACTTGCCTGCTGATACTTCAGCTCCCAAGGCTGCATAATTTCAGCCGAGCTGGATATTTGAGGCTGTTTGCCTGATATATCTTTTGAAAGTGCCGCTTTCCCATCTGGGAGAGCGGCACTTTTTTGCTTGCCGCTAGCGAAACCTCTGTGTTTAAATCTGAAAGTGATTCCTCGCAACGTCAAGCAACGATATATTTTCACACCACCGATTGCGGCAAGATTAAATATCGCGGCTTCAACTATCAGATGGAGCCAGATGCATTAGAACAAACGCTGAATTCGAGATACCGCGGGCAGAAAATCATTTTTAGCGTGCCTGCAATTGATCTGCTCCCGCAGGACTTATCACCTGCCCATCGATTTGCGGTGGGAGAGCTAGATTATCGTACCTGGAGTATGCAAGAACACTAAGCCAACCGCGATAAACATAACTCCGGTACAGTGGAGATTGTGGAATTTAGAGAACGCTTATGCACCCCCGTCATTATGGAAAATCCTCACGCTGATCGTGTGAAGGATATTGCCAACCTCGCCAGCCGTCGAGGCCGCGCCAAGAAGAACCAGTTCTTGGTGGAAGGCCCGCAAGCTGTTCGTGAAGCTCTGAAGTTTCACCTGGACGAGCGTCCGATTCTTGACGCCGTCTACATCACCGAGGCTGCATTCGATCGCCACGAAGATATTGTAGATTTGCTGGAGGTCGCTCACGGTACTCCTACCCCCGAACAGGGTCGAAAAGTGTTCATGCGTATGGTCACCGAAGAGGTTTTGGACTCCATGGCGGAGTCTGTGACTCCTCAAGGAATTATTGCTGTTTCATTTAAACTGGATATTACTGAGGCCGATATTTTCGGCGCAGACGCTATTAACCCGCGCCTTATCGCTGTTCTGACTCGTGTTCAGGATCCGGGAAATGCCGGTACTATTTTGCGCGTAGCAGATGCTGCCGGCGCCGATTTAGTACTGACAACTAAGGGCTCGGTTGACTTGTACAATCCGAAGACCGTCCGCTCTACGGTCGGCTCGATTTTCCATGTGCCGATCTTGCAGGGAATCGATCTCGAAGAATTTGCAGAAGACGCAAAAGCACAGGGAATCGGCGTACTTGCTGCCGACGGCTACGGAAATGTTAGCTTGGACGATTTAGCCGATGCCGCTGTGGCACAACGGCTAGGAATTGAGCTAGAACGCAAGCCCAAATTCGATTTAGCGCAGCGTACTATGTGGCTCTTTGGCAATGAAGCCCAGGGGCTGACTCGCGAAGAGAAGGCAGTCGCTCAGGCAAAGGTTGCGGTACCTGTTCACGGTTCTGCTGAGTCTTTGAACGTGAGTACGGCAGCGGCTATTTGCCTCTATGCTTCAGCACGGGCAATCAACAGCGGATCGGCTCATGAGTGATTACCCCACCGAATCGAGTGATTTTGCGGTCCAGGTTGTAGGAGCTGCCATCGTTGATTCTTTGGATGGACCCCGGCAAATTTTAGTTGCCCGCCGAAGTGCGCCCGAGGCGTTAGCCGGGCTATGGGAATTCCCCGGTGGAAAGGTTGAGCCGGAGGAGACCTGTGAACAGGCTTTGCAACGAGAGTTATCCGAGGAATTAGGGATTGAATCTATCCTGGGGCAGGAGATATCCGGTCCGCTTATGCAAGGATGGCAGCTCAACGACCGGGCAGCGATGCGCGTGTGGACATCAGAAATTTCTGCTGGGAATCCGCAACCTTTACAGGACCACAGTGAGTTACGTTGGGTAAATCTCGACGAAACGCTGCTGGAATTGGACTGGATTCCTGCAGATTTTCCAATAGTTCAAGCGCTTTTAGAGACTCTCTAAGAAGAAGCGAGATGGAATATTTTCCATCTCGCTTCTTTTAATTTCGGCTGTAGCTAGGATTCCTTTGGACTGAGGATGAAGTCTGCTGCTCGCTCGGCAATCATGATGCTCGGAGCGTTGGTGTTGCCGGTGGGCACCGTGGGCATCACCGAAGCATCCGCAACATATAGACCGCTGACTTTATAAACTTCTAGGGTACGGGGATTGGTAACGGACTGAGCCGACTGGCCCATAGCGCAGGTTCCTACCTGGTGATGATAGGTCACTACTGAATTTCGAGCGTATTCTTCAAGCTCCTCGTCTGTAGTTACCTGAGGACCCGGCCAAATTTCTTCAGCGCCCCATTCCTCAGCAAGAGCAGCCTGGCGTCCAATAGTGCGGCAATGCTTGAGGGAAGCAACAAGAGCATCCGCATCGGTTTGTTCTTTGAGTGCCGCCAAGTCTAAGGAAACAGGGTCTGAAATATCAGCGCCTGTGAGGGTGAGCTCGCCTCGACTTTGCGGCCGAACAATACCTGCCATCAGAGTAAATGCCTGGTCAGGACCGGTCATGTCACCTGGATACCCTTGTGAATACATGGGGTTGCTGAAGAAGATGGGCTGGGTGTCAGGTACGAGCTGATCAGCAGTGCTCTTTGCAAACAGATGAGTTTGGGCGGGTGCGGCCTCAGGCACACTGATTTCTTGTGTGGTGGTAAAAATAACCGGGGCCAGCATGTGATCGTGCAGGTTCTTTCCTACGCCGGGCACATCGGCAATTACCTCAATTCCCAGTTCTGCTAATTCATCTGCGGGTCCGATGCCGGAGCGCAAGAGTATTTCTGGAGACCCTAGAGCTCCCGCGCAGAGAATCGTGGCATCGGCAAAAATATCTTGAACAGTGCCGTCCTGCTTCAAAAATTGTGCACCCGTTACCTGAGTACCTTCGAAGAGAAGGCGGGTAACTCGGTGCCCGGTGAGAATCGTGAGATTCTTATGATTCTTGACCGGCAGGATGTAGGCGCGGAACGTACTGAATCGATGTAAATCTCGAATATTTAGTTGCATACGGGAGATACCTTCTGGATTTCCGCTGTTGTAATCTTTATTCAGCGGGAATCCTGCCTCAACCGCCGCCTGCACCATCGATTCTTGTAAATCGTGCCTTGGGTAGGTGGAGCAGACATCGAGCAGACCTTCATCGGAACGGGTCTCGTTGAGTTCTCCGTCAAATTTTTCAATCTTCTTGAAATATGGGAGTACTTCATCCCAGCTCCACCCGGGGCAACCGTTGTAACTCCAGTTGTCGTAGTCTTCTCGTGCTCCGCGCACCCAAATACATGCATTCAACGCATGCGAACCGCCCATGACTTTGCCTCGCGGCACGTGAAGACGGCGTCCGTTAGCCCCGGGCTGCGGAACAGTGTAATAGTCCCAGTCGTCTTCACTGTGCCATAGCAACCCCAGGGTGTTCAGATGATCGATATTGGGATTGACATCGTAATTCCCTGCCTCAACGAGAGTGACGTCGTGCCCGGCGTCCAATAGCCTACGTGCCAGTACGTTACCTGCCGAGCCTGCACCAATAACTAGATATTTCATGACTTCTCCTTAATGCACAGAGAGCCAATCAAGCATCTTTGCTCAATTGACTCTCTGAGTTATTTATTTAGCCGTTGATAATGTGGGGGACACCCAGTTGCTTCAAGCCTTCGAGCCCGAATTCAACGCCGAATCCGGATTGTTTAATACCACCGAAAGGCACTCGCGGATCGATTGCTCCGTGATTGTTAATCCAGGTTGAACCTGCTTCCAATCGAGCTGCTACTTCGCGAGCGCGTTGCCGGTCAGAAGACCACACGGAGCTTCCCAAACCTACTTCAAGTTTGTTCGCTTCTTCGATCGCCCAGTCGAGGTCGCTGTATCGAATAATTGGTAGAACAGGACCAAATTGCTCTTCGACCACCAGCGGATGGTCGGGGTCAATATCTGCAATCAGGGTGGTGGGGTAAAAGTTACCCGGTGCATCGTAGTCCGGGTTGGCTCCCATCAAAACACGTGCTCCTGAGTCGCATGCTGACTTGACGAGGTCGTCCACAATCTTGAACTGCATTTGGTTCTGCAAGGGGCCCAGTACGTTGTTTTCACCAAGACCATCGCCCATCGGCATTTTCTGTGCGACGTCGGTAAGGGCCTGGCAGACCTCTTCGTAGAGAGCATCTGGTACGTACAGGCGTTTGAGCGCTGCACAGGTCTGACCATTATTCAAGAACGCGCCCCAGAAGAGAGTTTCAGCGTGCTCTTTTACATCAAAATCATCGAGGATGATACCGGCGTCGTTGCCGCCGAGTTCCAGCGTGACCCGCTTAACCGTGCCGGAAGCTGCAGCCATGATTTTCTTGCCGGTAGCAGTGGAGCCGGTGAACATAATTTTTCGAATATCGGGGTGCTTGGTGATGGCTACGGTGGCCTCATCATCAGTGAGCAGAGTCTGAAGGATATGTTCTGGGAGCACCGAATTCATGACATAGGTTAGCGCCAGAACACTGAGCGGTGTGTAAGGCGATGGCTTCACAACGATAGTGTTACCCATGCGAAGAGAAGGTGCAATCTGCCACATAGTAATCATCATGGGCCAGTTCCACGGCCCGATTGCACCGACGACGCCGAGGGGGCGGTATTCCATGGTGGCGTATGTTTGCCCGTCGTCCACAAGTACTTCTGGGGCTAGTTCTAGGGCTGCAGTGGTGCGAAGCCAGGCTACACAGGCACCCACTTCAAAGCGGGCGTTGGGCCCGTTGAGCGGTTTGCCCTGTTCGCGGGAGAGGAGCTGGGCGAGGGGCTCTGCTACTGCTTCGATGGCGTCTGCGGCTTTGTTGAGGTAATCCTGACGATCGGAATGCGAGACTTTCGCCCACTCTTTCTGTGCCGTCTTCGCGCGCTCTACGGTGGAGTTGAGCTCATCTAGGTTTTTGACGCTCACGTATCCTACGGTTTCGTCGGTGGATGGATTGCTAATGGGTGTTCCTGCTGAATCGTTTGCGCCGATTGCTTCGAGGAGGTCCTCAAAGGTGGTGGGAAGTGCTGACATGTTTTCTCCTTGAATCTATTACTTAGACTGATTGTCGTGGAGAAACCCAGTGTTGATGTTGTCTGAACGTGCAGAGCGTTTGGTTTCAAGTGTGTGCTGAATCACTCATGAGGTGATAAGAAGTGTAAGATATTCGAATGAACATTCGGTCAGGAAAGGAGAGCATGTGAACCTCGAAGAATGGCGGGCGTCAGTTTCAAAATCTTTTGCCCCCCTCCATATATTTGCTGACCGTCCTGATGAATTTCAGGCGAAAATAACTGAAGTCCAGCTCGATAATGTTCATCTCTACGATATGGAAACCAGCGCCCATCAGGTCTTGCGAGATTCTTCGCTCATTGACGACACCCAAGAACCTTTCTGCAAAATGTCCCTTCAGTTACGCGGTGAGTGCCAACTTATTCAGGACGGGCGAAGTTGTACATTAGTGCCCGGTGACTTGGGAATTTATGTGACCCAACGACCCTATGAGCTAATCTATCCTTCCGAGCAGGCAAGTCTCGTCATTATCTTCCCTTTACGGATGATGCAAATGAGCCCGGACCATATCAACCTCATAACAGCAACACCGGTGAGCAGGAACAGCGGGCTGGGGCGGGTCGCTGTACCCCTTTTTGAACAGCTCGCGCAAAATATGCAGATGCTGTCGGGTCCTCACGCCCTCGCGTTAGTGAAATCCGCCCTCGATATCCTCGTCACCGTCCTCTCCGCAGAATCAAGGGAAACGGCAGGAGACACCGGCGGCACGATCATTTTTCACCGCGCCGTCTCATATATAGATGCCCACCTGGACGACGAAAATCTCAACCCCACCACAGTAGCCCAGGCACTCTTTATTTCCCTGAGGCAGTTGCATACTCGTTTCTCGGAGAGGCAGCTGACGGTTTCCTCTTATATTCGCCGGCGCCGTCTGAATGCAATCCGGGAAGATCTCAGCAACCCTCTGCTCGGTCACGAACCAATTCACACCATTAGCGCGCGGTATGGCCTCCATGATTCTGCGTATGTGAGCAAGGCGTTTAAGCAGGAATTCGGGGAAAGTCCCGCCGCATTTCGTAAACGAATCCTCGACGGGCAATAAAGTGGAATAGCAAAAGACGGCTGGTTCCTTTCGAAACCAACCGCCTTTACCTTTTACGAAAATGGATTTACTTGACGGGCGCTAATGCTCCCTCAAAGTAAGCGCAAATCCCCTCGAAATCATTGAGCGGTAGAACGGCAGCAACATATTGATCGGGGCGAACAATCACGACGGCGCCGTCCTTGCTAATGCCGCGAACGTCAAAAATATTATTTTCAGGAATAACCGAGTAAATTTTCTCCCAGTAATCCAGACCCAGCTCGCCTACCGGAGGGCGGAAAATTTCTGGTACTTCTGGACAAGTGAAAGTGGTGTACTCGCTCTGATAGATAACGTTAGGTTCTATCAGGGTTGAAATATCATCGCCTTCTTTGCGGAACTGCACGAAGGGGGAGCGGGGATCATGAAGTAGCTTCTCTGCAAGAGTATCTACCGTGGACTTTTCCTGCACCGGTGCATCATCAGCAAAGACATAGAGCCGATAACGACCGTCGGCTTTATGTTCATGTCCCAGATGGCGGACATAGGCATCTAGCCGGCGCATGACTTCCGCGGACCGGAATCGCTTACCGATAGGGAAGCCGGTAGCAAGATTTTGATGCTCAGCGGTCGAGGTAATCATCGACGGTTGATATTCGGTCATAAAGCCTGCGGGGAATTCCGCCGTCTTGACGTAAAAATTTTCCAGATACGCTGGATCGGGTAACTGATCGGCAGGAGTTGCCATCAGAGTGGACCACTCTTTATCGAAATCAATCAGGTTCTTAGCGATTTCCTGGCGCTCGCCCGAATAGGTATCGAGAAGAGAAGATGGAGCTCGCCCCGAAAGAACCTGACCCAACTTCCAAGCGATATTCCAGCCGTCTTGCATCGAAACGTTCATTCCCTGACCAGCTTTGGCAGAGTGGGTATGGCAGGCATCTCCTGTAATAAAGACACGCGGGCACACCGCCCCGCGGTCGTCCGGGTTGACGTCATCAAAGTGGTCAGTGAGGCGGTGCCCCACCTCGTACACCGAATGCCAGGCAACCTGCTTGACGTCCAAAGAGTAGGGGGTGAGAATCGCGTTGGCCCGATCGATAATCTGTTCGATGGTGGTTTCTCGGACGCGGTGGTTATCGTCTTCGGGTACTTCGCCGAGGTCGATATACATGCGTACCAGATGCCCGCCTTCACGAGGAATATGGAGAATCGATCCGTGCTTGGAGCTGATGGCACATTTGGTGTGCATATCGGGAAAGTCTGTATTTGCTAGAACGTCCATGACGCCCCAGGCGTGGTTAGCAGACATGCCGGTGAGCGTTCGTCCGATTGATTTACGGACGCCGCTGCGGGCGCCGTCGCAACCCACTACATATTTAGCGCAAACGGTGCGTTCTTCGCCTGCTCGTTCACCGGCGACGTACCGAAGATGCACTGAGACGGGGTATTCGTTGGTGCCATCTTTGTCAATGTCTAAGGAGAGGAACTCAATTCCATAGTCGGGGGTGATACGCCCCGGAGAGCGTTCGGCAAACTCTCTAAAGTAATCCAATACTCGTGCCTGGTTCACGATGAGGTGGGGGAACTCAGATATATTGTTGGGATCATCGGGGGTTCGGGCGGTCCGAATAATGTTCTGGGGGTTTTGCGGATCCGGTTTCCAGAAGCACATTTCGGTGAGATGGTATGCCTCACGGATGAGTTCTTCGGCAAATTCAAAGGCCTGGAAAGTTTCTACGGAGCGTGCCTGAATGCCGTCTGCCTGGCCCAGGGGTAGGCGTCCGTCCCGTCGCTCAATCAGGCGGGTATTGACGTCAGGAAACTGAGAAAGCTGTGCTGCTGCAATCATGCCCGCAGGGCCAGAGCCCACAATCAGAACATCCATTTCATCAGGGAGTTCTTCGGAGCGGTTCTCTCCATATCCTGCAGGAAATTCGACGCGCGGGTCTATTGAAACGTATCCGTTGTGGTGAAAATGCACGGTTACTCCTTTGTTTAGTGGATCGTCTTTGAGCGGTGGCGACGGTGACATCGCTCAGTTAGAAGGGGCTGGTGAATCGGTTAGTGGTTGAGGATCGGATTGGAATGGTTCTTCTGGTGAAAGATGAAAGGTGATTGAGCCTGCACCTGCTCGTGCGCAAGACCAAAGGGAATACCCGAGCGATCTCTGAGAAGAAGAATTGAGATGAGACTGATTGCATCAGTACTATTTTGCGGCCGAACTTATCGCCAAAATGGCCAGCGAGAAACGCGCCTAGGGGGCGAAAAAGAAAACTCAAACCCACGGTGGCGAAAGCAAGAAGTGTAGCAGCCTGTGGACCAAGGGGTTCGAGAAAGAGGGTTTTGAAAACTAGGCCGGCAACAGAGGCATAGAGAAAGTAGTCGTACCATTCGATGCTGGTGTCAATGACAGTTCTCGCCACGACACGGCGTTGTTCTGTGCGCTGAGCTACAGTCCGTAAAGCGGCTGTGGTGGTTGTCGGATCATGGTATGCGGCCACGATACCTCCTTGTGTGTGGGGCTGAAGCGCACTCATGATTTGTGACGTACACTACTTGCTAACCTTGATTGGATAATATACGATTTCAAATAAGATTCCAAGAGATTTCATGATAAGGCTCACAAAATGGTCGAGATTAATCAGCAAAAATTTCAACAAGAAACCGGCAAAATCATTGCGGTGCACGTGGCATATGAATCCCGTGCCCAACAGCGCGGTCGGCGTCCTCAACAACCTTCCTACTTTTTCAAACCAACGAGCTCACTTTCGTTTTCCGGGTCTTCTGTAGAGCGCCCCGAAGGAACGGAACTGCTCGCCTTTGAAGGGGAAATCGCTCTTATCATCGGTAAGTCAGCTCACCGGGTTTCGCTGGAAGACGCCTGGAATCACGTAGGGTTTGTCACCGCTGCGAACGATTTAGGTATCTATGACTATCGCGCCGCGGATAAAGGATCGAATGTCCGCTCCAAAGGTCGCGATGGGTACACCCCGATTGGCCCTGAACTAATAGAGGCATCAGCAGTCCGCCCCGATGAACTGCGGATTCGCACCTGGGTTAACGGTGAACTTCGCCAAGAAGACACCACTGAAGACGAGCACATGATTTTTCCACTTCCCCAGTTCGTCGCTGACCTCTCTCAACATATGACTCTGGAACCCGGCGACATTATCCTCACCGGCACACCTGCCAAATCTTCGGTGATTGCCCCTGGCGATACCGTAGAAATTGAAGTCGATGCCCCTGCAGCCAACGGCAACCTCACCAGCGGCAAGCTAAAAACACAGGTGGTCGCAGGAGCAGGCAACTTTGATTCCGCGATCGGAACCTTACCCTCTACTCATGAAACTCAGATTGAAGAAGCCTGGGGCTCTCGTGAAGAAGCAGGATTACTCCCTAAACCATCCCTTACCGCAGAGACCCGCGCACTTTTGGAAACAATCCCCACCGCCGGACTCTCTGCCCAGTTGCGCCAGCGCGGTCTGAACAACGTCGTCATTGAAGGGGTCTACCCTCAGACACCCGGCACCAAAATGGTAGGTACAGCTAAAACCCTGCGTTTTGTGCCCAACCGCGAAGACCTCTTCAAGAAGCACGGCGGGGGATTTAACGCCCAAAAACAATGCTTCGATGCGGTCAAAGACGGTGAAGTCATTGTGATTGAAGCGCGTGGGGAATCCGGTTCGGGAACGCTCGGAGATATCCTCGCCCTGCGTGCCAAAAACAACGGAGCCGCAGGTGTTGTTACCGACGGCGGGGTTCGAGACTACTCAGCAGTTCAAGAGATTGGACTACCCATTTTTACCCAGGGTGCGCACCCTGCGGTTCTGGGGCGTAAGCACGTACCGTGGGAGTCTGATGTAGCTGTGGCATGCGGCAACGCGACCGTGCTCCCTGGCGACGTCATCGTAGGTGACGACGACGGTGTCATCGTCATTCCCCTCGAACTGGTCGATGAAGTCGCACACGACGCCCAAGCCAAAGAACACCAAGATTCCTGGGTAGCTGAGCGCGTAGCCGAAGGCCACCCCGTCGATGGACTCTTTCCCCCTGTAGGAGAATGGAAAGAAAAATATCAGCAGTGGCTCAAAGAAAATCCCGTCCACTAGCTGAAGACAAAGCCGAAAGATTTTCTCCCCTATGACGAGCACGCCACCCCTGACGACCACAAGTACCGAGCTTTCCAAAGCACAACTGGCATATCTGTGGATTAAAGAACGAATTACCAGCGGAGAGTTCACCCCTGGCTACAGACTGGTTCTTTCCACTATTGCCACAAACCTCGATATGTCCGTTGTGCCGGTACGAGAAGCCGTACGCCGTTTAGAAGCTGAAGGGATCGTAAATTTTGAGCGCAACGTCGGAGCCAGCGTTGCGATGGTTGATGAATCAGAATACCGAGTGATTATGGAAACCCTCGGCGTGCTGGAAGGAGCGGCAACCGCGTTGTCCTTCGCCTACCTTACCGACCGGGATCTCGCAGTAGCACGATCCATCAATCGGGAAATGGAGCAATCACTGGCAAATTTTGACCCCAAAACCTTCACCCAGAAAAATCAAGAATTTCACCAAATTCTCTACTCCAAATGCCCCAACCACCGACTCAGCGAGCTTGCAGATTCTGAGTGGGAACGGTTGAACAATATTAGAACTTCATCGTTTTCATTTGTGCCAAACAGGGCTAGAGAATCAGTTGCAGAGCACTATCAATTACTCGATCTCATTGAGACTAGTTCTACGGGGCGAGGCATTGAAGAAGCTGTGCGAGCACACCGCACCGCTACCTTAGAAACGTACCTTACTAACCACTGGAAGACCCACCGAACCCTCTAGATTCAGAACAAACGAAGGAGTTTGACGATGACCACCGAAACCATCACTGATCGCAAAGCTGCACAGCCCGCTGACTTGCCAGAGAAGATTCAGCACTATATCAACGGGCAATTTGTCGATTCAATCGACGGTGATACCTTCGATGTACTCGACCCAGTCACCAATAAGCCCTATATCAAAGCAGCCTCCGGCAAAAAAGAAGACATCGAAGCAGCTGTTAAAGCAGCTAAAGAAGCCTTCAAAAACGGCCCCTGGCCCACGATGCTACCTCGCGAACGCGCTCGCATTCTGACCAAAATCGCAGACATCGTGGAGTCCCGTGAGCAAGTTCTTGCCGAAATGGAATCCTATGATTCTGGTTTGCCTATTACACAGGCGAAGGGCCAGGCGCGACGCGCCGCAGAGAATTTCCGCTTCTTTGCAGATTTGATTGTGGCTCAGTCAGACGACACCTTCAAGGTGCCGGGGCGGCAGATTAACTATGTCAACCGTAAGCCTATTGGCGTTGCGGGTTTGATTACCCCCTGGAATACGCCGTTCATGTTGGAATCCTGGAAACTGGCCCCTGCGTTGGCTACCGGCAACACCGTGGTGCTCAAGCCTGCTGAATTCACACCGCTTTCGGCATCACTGTGGGCAGGCATTTTTGAAGAAGCAGGCTTGCCCCAAGGCGTGTTCAACCTGGTGAACGGGTTTGGCGAGACCGCAGGCGATTCGCTGGTGAAGCATCCTGACGTTCCTCTGATTTCCTTCACCGGTGAGTCCAAGACCGGCCAGATTATCTTTGGAAATTCAGCACCCTTCCTCAAGGGTCTTTCCATGGAGCTCGGCGGCAAGTCACCGGCTGTAGTCTTTGACGACGCCGACCTGGAAACCGCCGTCAACGCCACCATCTTTGGTGTGTTCTCTTTGAACGGCGAGCGTTGCACCGCTGGTTCACGCATTATCGTCCAGCGTGGAATTTACGATGAATTCGTTGAGCGCTATGCGGCTCAGGCTAAACGAGTTAAGGTAGGTCTTCCCTCGGATCCGAAAACCGAAGTCGGGGCGCTGGTGCACCCCGAGCACTTCGAAAAAGTGATGAGTTATGTCGAACTCGGCAAGGAAGAAGGCCGACTGGTTGCCGGTGGCGGACGCCCCGAAGAGTTCCCCGAGGGCAACTTTGTGCAGCCCACTGTATTTGCCGACGTCGCTCCCGACGCTCGTATCTTCCAGGAAGAAATATTTGGTCCTGTAGTAGCCATTACTCCTTTCGATACCGAAGAAGAAGCACTCGAACTTGCCAATAACACCAAATACGGATTGGCAGCATACATCTGGACTTCTAATCTGCAGCGTGCCCACAACTTCTCCCAGGCAGTAGAAGCGGGCATGGTATGGCTGAACTCCAACAACGTTCGTGATTTGCGCACCCCCTTTGGCGGAGTGAAGGCATCCGGGCTCGGGCACGAAGGTGGCTACCGCTCCATCGATTTCTATACCGACCAGCAAGCCGTCCACATCAACCTGGGTGAAGTTCACAACCCTGTTTTCGGCAAAGCCGACTAAACCACCGAAGGCGCTTATGCCAAATACACCGTTCTGGTTGAGGTCAAAGAAGCCCCGAGCCAGAACACTAGATAAGAAAGTAAGATCATGGCACCAGAATTTGTCAGCTACGACGTCGTTACCCCAGATGCAGATGCACCCGATGTGCTGCGTTGTGCATCCATGGAATTAGTCGTCACCGACTTGAAACGCTCACGAGATTTTTACGTAGATGTGCTCGGCCTCGTCGTCACCGAAGAAGACGACGATGCAATCTACCTGCGCTCGCTCGAAGAATTTATCCACCACAACCTGATTCTTCGTAAAGGCGATACACCTGCGGTAGCAGCCTTCTCCTACCGCGTTCGCACTCCTGAAGACCTCGATAAAGCAGAGAAATTTTACGCTGCGCGCGGCTGCGAAGTACGCCGCAACAAAGAGGGATTTGTTAAAGGACTGGGCGATTCAGTACGAGTCCAAGATCCGCTAGGGTTCCCCTACGAATTCTTCTACGACGTCGAACACGTGAAGCGTCTGTGCTGGGACTACCATGTTTACACCCCCGGCGCTTTGGTCCGACTGGACCACTTCAACCAGGTCACCCCTGATGTTCCCAAGGCAGTTGCCTACATGGAAGACCTCGGATTCCGCGTGACTGAAGATATTCAGGATGCAGAGGGTACCTCCTACGCCGCATGGATGCGCCGTAAGCCCACTGTTCACGACACCGCAATGACCGGCGGCGATGGTCCCCGCATGCACCACGTAGCATTCGCAACCCACGAAAAGCACAACATCATCGCAATCTGCGACAAACTAGGTGCTCTTCGCCTCTCCGACCACATTGAACGCGGCCCCGGGCGTCACGGCGTCTCCAACGCCTACTACCTCTATCTGCGCGACCCAGACGGTCACCGCGTAGAAATCTACACTCAGGATTACTACACCGGTGACCCTGACAACCCCCGCGTGACCTGGGATGTCCACGACAACCAACGTCGCGACTGGTGGGGTACGCCCGTCGTACCTTCCTGGTACACCGATGCCTCCCGTGTACTCGACCTCGACGGCAACCTCATGCCCTTGACCGAACGCACCGACGACTCCGAAATGGCACAAACCATCGGAGCAGATGGCTTCTCCTACACCCGTAAGGAGGAGGGCGAAGAGTCAATGCCCGAGTGGAAGCAGGGCGAGTACAAACTGGGGCACCAGCTCTAACAGGGCTGTTATACCTATAAACCTACTGGATAGAGGTGTGCGGGGAAATGCTCCCTCCCTCACGCTGGCCCCTCGGTCAGACAGAGCCCCCGCGCATCTCTACCCATCCGGTACATCAGAGTATTAGCCCTGTGGTTTGCTCTGCAGCCTCCGTTTCATCCGTTGTCCATTCCAAGGAAGAACATGCTCACCGAAGAACAACTCACCACGATTGCAGATAATCTGGCAGAGGCTGAGAAGTCTCGGACCATGATTCCCCGCCTCACCGCTCAATACCCAGAGATGACAGTAGAAGATTCCTATGCGGTACAAAACACCTGGCGAGCACGGGGCGAGGCCGCAGGACGCCGACTGGCGGGGCGAAAAATTGGGCTCACCTCCAAGGTGATGCAGGAAGCCACCGGCATTACTGAACCTGATTATGGTGCAATTTTTGCCGATCAAATATTTGAGAACGGATCAGTGATTGAACACGCCCAATTCTCGAACGTACGCATCGAGGTGGAGCTAGCGTTCGTCCTCAAAGATGATGTGAAGGGGCCAAACACCACCATTTTTGATGTGCTCAAAGCTACTGACTATGTGGTTCCCGCGCTAGAAATTTTGAGCTCACGGATCGAGATGGAAGGCCGCACCATCGTCGATACCATCAGCGATAATGCCGCACTCGGTGGCATGATTTATGGCGGAACTCCCATAGCTCCTGATGCGGTAGATTTGCGATGGATTTCGGCACTCTTGTATCGCAACGAAACGATTGAAGATACTGGGGTTGCGGCTGCGGTGCTGAACCACCCTGCGATGGGCGTGGTGTGGCTGGCTAACAAACTTGCTCAGCACGGTGATTCGTTGAAAGCGGGAGAAATAATATTGGCTGGGTCTTTCACCAAGCCAATGTGGGTTTACCCCGGAGACACAGTGCATGCTGACTATGGTGATTTGGGGTCAATTTCATGTCGCTTCGAGTAAAAAAGATGCTGGCGGATGAGGCAAACCTCTCCGCCCCCGGTTTGCCTCCCAGCTTCAAAGATCTCTTCAGCCCTACTGCCCAGCAAAATTCTGACGCACCGGTCACTGGACTTTTTGTCTGCTCTGGTGATGCAGGAGTCGCAGAGATTTGTGCCGGAGCGGGTTTTGACTACCTTCTGATTGATGGTGAGCATGCGCCGCTGTCGTTGCAAAACATCCAGAATCAACTCCGTACTGTAGCTGCTTACCCAACGCTGGCTCTGGTGCGCGTGCCCTCCAATCATGAAGTCACCATTAAGCAGTATCTAGATTTGGGTGCTCAATCCTTGCTTGTACCTATGGTCGATACTGCCGACGACGCGCGGGCAGCGGCCGCTGCGGTGGAATACCCCGGCTCCGGCGTCCGAGGAGTGGGGTCGGCGCTTGCCCGTTCGGCCAGGTGGAACCGTGTGCCTCAGTATCTAGCGAATGCCCGCGCATCGATCTCTTTGGTGGTTCAAATCGAATCTGCTGAGGGAGTCAAAAACGTCGATGAGATTTTGGCGGTGGAGGGTGTTGATGCGCTTTTCATTGGTCCTTCAGACCTAGCAGCATCGATGGGGTATTTAGGGCAGCAGAATCATGAAGAAGTTGTTTCTGCTGTTTTGGAGGTCATCAAGAAAGCGAATGAGCGCGGCAAAATCGTGGGTGTGAATGCCTTTGATCAGGAGCAGGCGCAAGAGTATCTCCTCGCGGGAGCGGACTTTATTAACATTGGTGCGGATGTGGCACTTTTAGCGCGAGCAACCGAGAATTTAGCGCAGTTATGGCGCCGCGATCAAGGCGGTAAGCAGATTACCTCCAGTTACTAGAATTAGCGCATGAAAATATACCTAAATATTTGGAGATAAAGATGTGAGGGTCGTATCATTAGGTATGCCTAAGTAAAAGCTCAGGTAATCCTAGAGAAAGCACCTCATCGTGTTTCAAAATTTCCTCATCGGTCTGCGAGAAGGACTGGAAGCAGCCCTCATCGTAGGAATTTTGATTGCTTACGTTCGCAAAACAAACCGCGCATTTTTGCTACCTAAAATTTGGATGGGTGTTTCGCTGGCGATTCTGATATCGCTAGGATTTGGAGCTTTCCTGACTTTCGGACCCAACGGTCTCACTTTCGAAGCACAGGAAGCAATTGGCGGTGCGCTGTCTATCATCGCCGTGGGGTTTGTGACGTGGATGATTTTCTGGATGGCAGAGAACTCACGCAATCTCTCCAAACAACTGGGACAGCGTATCGATGCGGTGGAAACTAGCACCTGGGGAGTCATTCTTCTGGCGGCTCTTTCAGTAGGTCGAGAAGGACTCGAAACGGCGCTGTTTCTCTGGGCAGCATCGCAATCAGCAGGTTCGGGCTCATTGGCGCTCGTCGGTGCCCTTCTTGGTATCCTCCTCGCGGTACTTCTTGCCTGGCTTTTGATGCGCGGTGTCCTTAAACTGAACCTCTCAAAATTTTTCAAGTGGACAGGCGCGTTTCTTATTTTTGTAGCAGCAGGGGTTCTTGCCTACGGTGTGCATGATCTTCAAGAAGCCGGTATTCTGCCCGGACTGCACCACCTTGCTTTCGATGTATCGGATACTATTCCGCCAACGTCGGTCGCAGGCACACTCCTCAAGGGAATTTTCAATTTTTCTCCGGCAACCACCTGGCTGGAAGCCATCGTCTGGGTACTTTATGTAGCTATTGTGCTGACCTTCTTTGTCCGCTCCTACCGTGCTCCCAAAGTCTCACCTAAGACTGCCGTTGCGAGCGTCGCTTCTTAATTTTTCTTTCTCACATCTCTATCACCCCATTGAATTTCAAGGAAAAACCGTGAAAAAACCTCTACTTATTTCAGGTGTGTCTGTCTCCCTGCTAGCAATGGCGCTGACCGGGTGCACTCCGAATAATAAGGGTGCCAGCGATTCAGACGGCACCGTATCTGTTACTTCCACCGCCTCCGAATGCAAGCTCTCTACCACCGAGGTAAAGGCAGGAAAGACTACCTTCTCCGTGAAGAACGACGGTAACGAAGTAACCGAATTCTACGTTCTGGCAGAAGATGGATTGCGTATTCTCTCCGAAGTAGAGAATATTGGCCCGAGTATTAGCCGTGATCTCACGGTGGAACTTGCCGAAGGTAAGTACAAGACTTCCTGTAAGCCGGGCATGGTGGGCGACGGCATCGTGGGAGATCTAACGGTTACATCGAACCCCGATGCCACCGCTGTTTCTGCTGATGAGCAGGCTCTGCGCGATACCGCCATTTCCCAGTACACCTCCTATGTCAAGGACCAGGTAGAGCAGCTCAAGACCGCTACTGGTGACTTCGCCGAAGCATATCAGTCTGGTGACTTCGAGAAGGCGCGTGTACTCTACCCCCAGGCGCGATTGCATTTCGAACGTATAGAACCTGTTGCTGAGTCATTTGGCGATCTTGATCCCAAGCTAGACGCCCGCGAAGCCGACGTTGAAGAAGGCCAGGAATGGACCGGATGGCACAAGATAGAAAAAGATCTCTGGCAGCCTAAACCTGCTGAAAACGATGGCAAAACCTACACTGCCCTCACCGATGCTGAACGCGCTAGAGTTGCCGAACAACTGGTCACCGACACCAATTCCCTCTACGAGAAGACCCGCGATGTCGATTTGACGGTGGATCAGATTGCTAACGGCGCCAAGGGTCTCCTTGATGAAGTTACCGCATCTAAAGTCACCGGTGAAGAAGAAATCTGGTCGCATACAGATCTTTCGGACTTTCAAGGAAACGTTGACGGCGCTCGGGTAGCTTTCGAAGATCTTCGCCCTATCGTGGAGAAAAAAGACTCTGAATTAGCGTCCAACATCGACGAAAAATTCAAAGACGTGCAAACTCTCCTCGACCAGCATCGGGAGGGCGAAGGATTCGTGTCTTACACCGAGCTTAGTGAAGACCAAGTGCGTGAACTATCCGACTCTATTGATGCCCTCAGCGAGCCTTTGAGTAAGCTCACCGGCGTCGTTGTCTCCTAGAAGAATCCCATGAATACTGAACCGAATCCCATTCACCAGCCTGTTTCATCGTCTGACGAAAAAACTTCAGGCGTCAGTCGTCGAGCTGTCTTCGGGGGTGTGGCTGGAGCAGCTGCGCTCACCGGCGCGGTGGCGGGCGGCTATGCCTGGGGAAACCACCAGAACTCATCCGAGGAAACTGTTTCCGACTCCTACGAGTTTTGGGGCGAACACCAGCCTGGAATAGATACCCCTGTGCAAGACCGCCTTCATTTTGTGGGGTTGACGGTCAAGACCGAGAAAGTGGAGCAGCTGGTTAAGCTCTTTAAAGACTGGTCTGAGGCGAGCGCGCGGTTGATGTCGGGGCAACCGGTGGGGGAGGAAACCTCCTATAAAGCGCCGCCGGATGACACCGGTGAAGCGCTAGACCTTTCTGCTTCGCACCTGAGTATCACCTTTGGGCTAGGTCGATCTCTATTTGTTGATGAGCAAGGTAACGATCGGTTCGGTCTTAAAGACCACATGCCCGAGGGCCTCATTGACGTGCCCCATATGAGCGGGGACATGTTGGAAGAGGCTCGTAGCGGTGGTGATTTGTGCATTCAAGCGTGTGCCGATGATCCTCAGGTTGCCGTGCACGCTATTCGTAACTTGGTGCGTATTGCTTCAGGACGCGCGGTCGTCAAGTGGAGTCAGCTAGGGTTTGGGCGCACGTCCTCCACCAGTACCCAACAGGCAACTCCGCGAAATTTGTTTGGGTTTAAGGACGGTACTGCCAATCTTAAAACTGAAGAGCCGGAGCTTCTTCAAGAACACGTGTGGGTGGATACCCAGGATGAGAAGGAACCTGCCCAGTGGATGGCAAGCGGCTCATATTGTGCCGTGCGTCGAATCCGCATGATGATTGAAACCTGGGATAGGGCGCCTCTTCAGGAGCAGGAAGATATCGTGGGCCGCACTAAAGTCAGTGGCGCGCCGCTTTCTGGCGGAGGCGAATTTGATGCTCCCCAGTTCGACATGCAGGGCAAAAAGGGGCCGATTATTCCGGTTGATTCTCACGTTCGACTGATGCACCCGCAGATGAATGGGGGAGTGCAGATGCTTCGTCGCGGATTCAACTATACGGATGGCACCGATGGTTTGGGCCACCTTGATGCGGGGCTGTTTTTCATAGCCTATGTGCGGGATCCTCGCACTCATTTTGTTCCGCTATTGCGCACGATGATGCGTTCTGATGCACTGAGCGAATACTTACGTCATACTTCAAATGCGTTGTTTGCTATCCCACCGGGCTGCAAAGACGAGAATGATTTCATTGCATCAGGTTTATTCAAAGCGGCGAAAATCGCTATTGATTGAGACGACGGCGTAACGAAACGGCGAAAACTCCTGGTCACGGCGTACTTAAGGTATTTTATAAATCACATACTTATTCAGTTTGTGCAATGAAGCACAACGCCGATATCAGGAGTTCACTGTGTCTATTCCTCCACCTCAGAACCAAAACCCCGGTTATAGCCACGCACCGAGTGATACTCAGGCTATATCCATCGAAAATAACTATCCCGCCACGGGTGCAATCTATCCCCCCGGACAGCATCCTCGTGTGAAGTCCTTACTGTCTCTTACTCTAGGGTCCGCTACGGTCTTCGCCCTCACTCAGATTTTGGGTATTTTTACTCCTGTTCAAGAGTCGGGGATTACGCTGAGCGCCAGTAGCGACTCCGGAGCTTTTCAGACGGATCCCCTCCTTAGCGGTATCTTGGGTCTGGTCATTGGCCTTGCGCTCTACGCCCTGGTGTACAGCCTAATCAAGAAGGGTAAAAAATCTGGTCGAATCACCGGCATCGTGTTTTGTATCTTGGGCACTATCGGTGCTTTCTTCGGTATCTTTGGTTTGCTCTTTATCGAGATGCCGTGGGGGCTGCTTTCCACCATCGTGTATCTGGCATTTTTTATCGTCAATATTTTCTGGCTGATGCGTGCATTCCACTCTGATACGAAAGCTAACTTGGTCTAACCAAACCCCGCGTGACCTACGAGGGCCTCCTCACCACTTCATCCCCGCCCCAGCGGGGATGAAGTATTTAAGCACGAAAAATATGCTCAAAATATTTGGAATCAATGATGCAACAATGGGTTTCGGTCGATACCCTTAAAGGACAAAACTACGTACTTCAAGCGTTGGGAAAATACAATGGCACCGTCTAAAACTGAATTACTGCACGAAAGCGGTTATGGAACTAGTTCGACGTACGGGGACTACAACACCTACCAAGACCAAGGTTTCTCCAAGCAGCAAGACCAGGCAATCAATCCGTTTGCAACCAACGCAGGGTACGCCTTTAGCCCCTCGCCACGTACTCCGAACCCCGCTATCCAGAAATCTCAGTGGGTTTTGTTGGGGTCTGCTCTTTGTTTCGTAGGTGCCATCATCTTGGGATTTACGCAAAATGCTCAAATTGCTGCAAGAATTGGTAACCTATCCTCCGGCGCAGCCATTGCTGCCGGAGTCTGCCAGGTGATTACTGCCCTCTTCCTTTACGGGCTCGTTGCCTATCTCATGAACCGCCGCGAAAATAACGGGCGTATGATTGGCATTGCTTTTTCTCTCATCGGAATCGTGATGGGGATTATTTGGGCAGTCTTCGGTTTTTTCAGCGGAAACATTCTCGGTGTAATTGCGGCAGTACTTTGCTCGGGCGTCGTACTCTTCAACTGCATCTGGCTCTATCAGACTAACCAGCCCAAGCTCCATCGTGGACTGCGTAAATAAAGTTTGAGTTAGCTCATCTTTTGAACCAGTAGGTGGGCGCGAATCGCAAGACTTGCGCCCACCTACTAAACTAGGGAACGAATGAAACTGGGCTCAGCACCCAGCCACCGCGTTAAGAGATGAGTAATTCATGAGCGAATCTTTGCCCCAGAACGCAAATACGCCCGAATCATATCGGATTCTGGCGAATATCAAAGATGTTCTGGAAAGTTCTGAGAACGGGCTCGACACCGTTCGTCAGGCATTTACCGACGAATTTGAACGAGCCAACACAGCAATCAAAGAACATTCAGCTTCTTTCGACGAGCTGAAAGAAACACGTTTGGCATTCTTGGGGGATAAGGGTTCATTTACCCTTGCCAACAAGCAGATGCGCGAATTGAGCAAAGAACACAAAGCTGAGGTTGGCAAGCTCATGGGTCAAGCCCGCGGCCGCCTCACCAAAGCAATTGATGCTCGCACTCACGAACTAGAAGAAGAACGCGACGCTCGCATTCTTGTGGAAGAAGCGGTCGACGTCACCGCAGCATCACCTCGCCGCCCCCTAGGCGGACGCCACCCCTTGGGTATTCTCCAGGAACGCCTCACCGATACTTTCGTGGCGATGGGCTGGGAAGTTGCAGACGGCCCAGAAATCGAATCCGAATGGTTCAACTTCGATTCCTTGAACTTCAAGCCGGATCACCCCGCGCGCGAACTACAAGATACTTTCTTCATCGAACCTGCAGAAGCACACCTGCTCCTTCGTACTCATACGTCTCCGGTTCAGATGCGCTCGTTGTTGACCCGCGAGTTGCCCGTCTACGTCGTCTGCCCCGGTCGCGTGTACCGCACCGATGAACTAGACGCTACCCACACCCCGGTCTTCCACCAGATTGAAGGTCTGGCTGTTGACAAGGGACTGACTATGGCCCATCTCAAAGGCACGTTGAACCACATGGTGAAAGAAATGTTTGGCCCCGAAGCGAAAATTCGCCTGCGTCCTAACTACTTCCCTTTTACCGAACCATCTGCTGAGCTGGACCTCTGGCATCCCGGCGCTAAGGGCGGACCCCAGTGGATTGAATGGGGCGGCTGCGGCATGGTGCACCCCAATGTATTGCGCGCCGCGGGTATTGATTCTGAAGTCTATTCAGGCTTCGCATTTGGCATGGGTATCGAGAGAACTCTGATGTTCCGTAACGATGTTCCCGACATGCACGACATCATCGAAGGCGACATTCGCTTCAGCCAGCAGTTCGGAATGGAGATTTAATAATGCGTATCCCACTTTCTTGGTTGCGTGAATACGCACCGGTCCCTGCAGATGCAACTGCCGAAGACGTCATGGAAACTCTAGTGACTGTCGGCTTTGAAGAAGAAGCTGTTCACCGCCCCACCGATGAACTTTCCGGCCCGATTGTGGTGGGTCAGGTTCTTTCGATGGAACCGGAAACTCACTCCAACGGTAAGACAGTGAACTGGTGCCAGGTTCGGGTTGTTCCTGAAGGGCAGCCTCAGACTCTCACTGGAAAAGGAATCGAAGAATCAGGCGTTCAGGGCATTATCTGTGGCGCTCATAATTTCAAGGTAGGGGACAAGGTCGTTGTTACTCTTCCTGGTGCTGTTCTACCCGGCGGATTCGCGATTACCGCTCGTAAGACCTACGGGCATAAGTCCGCCGGCATGATTGCTTCGGTACGCGAACTGGGCATTGGCGATGACCACAACGGTATCCTCGTACTTTCAGATATCGGGTTAGATCCAGAAATCGGTACGGATGCTATGGAACTTTTGGGGCTCTACGATCAGGCCGCTGAAGTTAACGTGACACCGGATCGCGGTTACGCCTTCTCTATCCGAGGAATCGCCCGGGAATACTGCCACGCCACTCACACTGAGTTTGAAGATTTTGTATTGGACCTGGCAGAGCGTGCACCGGCTGCAAATAACTCGGGATTGCCCGTTGAAATCTCCGATGAGGCACCCATCCACGGGAACGTTGGTTGCACACGCTTTGTAGCGCGACAGGTTTCCGGAGTAAATTCCGCTGCACCGACCCCCACCTGGATGTCGTCCCGACTCCGCTTGGCTGGTGTCCGCTCCATTTCGCTTCCCGTTGATATCTCAAACTACGTGATGCTGGAGACTGGACAGCCTCTGCACTTTTACGATGCAGACAAACTGGACGGCGGAATCGTCGTTCGCCGGGCGCGCACCGGTGAGAAGCTCACGACACTTGACGATAAGACTCGGGAACTGAACACTGAAGATTTGCTCATCTGCGATCAGTCAGGCCCTATTGGTCTTGCTGGCGTGATGGGCGGGGCGACCACGGAAACTTCGTCGGACACCACCACCATCATTATTGAAGCTGCTCGTTTCGATGAGGTGTCCATCGCTCGTACCTCTCGCCGCCACAAGCTTTCATCCGATGCTTCAAAGCGTTTTGAACGCGGAGTGGACTTCAAGCTGCAAGCAGCAGCAGCTCAGCGAGCGGTTGACCTTTTGGTTGAACTTGCAGGGGCAACGGTGGAAGAAGGTGTCACCGATTTCAATAACACGGTGGAGAACGAACCCATCGAGCTGCCTACCGGTTACACCTCTGCGCGAGTTGGCGTAGAGTACTCGGAAGCTCAAATTGTTGATGCTCTCACTGAAATCGGTGCCGAAGTAGTATCCTCCGGGGAAAATTTCAAGGTAACAGCTCCTTCGTGGCGACCAGATATTGCCGATAAGGAAGATCTCACCGAGGAAATCGCTCGCCTGGTAGGTTATGACAAGATTCCTTCTACCCTTCCCGTTGCTCCTCCCGGTCGCGGTTACACCGACGAGCAAGTCGCACGACGTCGGGTGCTCGATGCGCTTGCCGCGGCAGGTATGACCGAAGTTCAGGCATACCCATTCGTTGCACAGACTGCTAATAACCTTTGGGCGGCTCCCGAAGCGGGTCAGAAGCTTGAGTCTATTAAGCTGGCAAACCCCATTGCTGAGACCCAGGCATGGATGCGCCGTTCTCTGATGCCCGGTTTAGTAGAGGTATTCAAACGCAACCTTTCTCGTGGCTTCAAGAACTTGGCGATTTTTGAATCAGGGCATGTATTTATTCCCGGTTCTCAGACCGGTTCAACACATATCCCAGGGCTCGGCGTCAAACCTGGTGACGACGTCTTGGCCGATCTCAACGCTGGTATTCCCTTTCAGCCGCGCTACGTTGCCGGTTTGTTTGCAGGAAATGAGCACGCTGAAATGCCGGGAACAACGGCTCGTGCCTACGATTGGCGCGATGCATTGGATGCAGTTCAGCTGATTGCAGATGCAACAGGGACAGAAATCAGTGTGGTTCAGGGAACGCACCAGGCGTTTCATCCAGGTAGAACGGCAGAATTGCGCAACTCCGAGGGTGAAACCTTAGGATTCGCGGGGGAACTTCACCCCAAGCTACTCAAGGATAACGATTTGCCGGAGCGCACGTGTGCCTTCGAAGTTGATTTCACTCGTATGCTCAACGACAAATCCGACCGGGTGGAGGCATACGGTATCTTCGGTTACCCCGCAACTAACCAGGACGTAGCGTTAATAGTTGACGCTACCGTTCCCGCTGCAGAAATCTCAGCTGCTCTCGCTGAAGGCGCAGGAGATTTGCTGGAAGATATTCGGGTCTTTGACGATTATCGGGGGGTGGGAATCGAAGAGGGCAAGAAATCTGTAGCATTTGCGCTACGTTTCCGTGCCGACGATCGCACGCTCACCGCCGAAGAAGCCTCGGCATCTCGTGAAGCTGCTATTGCAGTTGCTGCCGAACGTTTTGGAGCAGTTTTGCGCGGCTAAAAATCCTTGGATTCTCTTCTTTGAAGGAGGATAGGGCGGTGTTCTTCAACCGAAGAACACCGCCTTTTTTCAGTTATCCCTTGTAGACTGTAGTGTTAGCCCCCCAAGCACCTTAAATTTTGGAGTATTTTTATGGTTCACGAACCTCAGGAAATAGACAACGATTCTTTCTTTGAGATGGCAGAAGATGATGTCTATGAAAACGAGGTAGATAATCGCGGACGCTGGTTGACTGTGGCAATGGTGCTTTTGGCAACCATTGTGGCAATTTTCCTCTGCGTTTTGGGAATCCGCCAGCTTTCCGAAGCTAATCAGAACAAGGGATATGAGGACAAGAGCTGGGTCATGAGCGGCACGTATGTTGATTTGACTCCTGACCTGCAGACCAAATCTAATGTGGCTATCTATAGCGGCGCGGTTCCTGCAGATGACCAGCTCAAAGAAATTACCTATGTTTCTAACCTGAATGATTCAAAGAAGATTCAGCCGGGTGAGACGGTTCAGTTCCGCGGAACTCAAAACAGTTCGGTTGAGGGCGATTTTGACAAGGACGTCGATGCTCTTCTGGCTAAAACCGGAGATCACCAGGTTGAAGTTGTGCGAACAGGCGAAAAAGGTAGCCTCAAACCCGTTACTTCTTCTCTAGTTTCTCAGCAGCAGATTATGGGCTGGGCGTCGCTGATTGGTGCCGTCGTTGTTTTTGCAGCTGGTGTTTTTGCGGCGATCTTCCTCAACCGTCGCGCTCGTGCTGAGGAAGACCTTGACTAGTCTCATCTAAGGCATGAGCAAGACTTTTCCACGAGTATGCCGCCCTTCAAGATATTCGTGGGCTTGGCTTGCTTGAGTCAGAGGAAAAATGTGATCAATAGTAACAGTGAGCTCTTTGGCCAGAATACGGTCAAAGAGCTCATTCATTCTCCACAGGAATTCAGGGCGGTTGAGCGTGTAGTGAGCCAGGGTGGGACGGGTAACGTACAGCGAACCTAAGGCATTTAGCTGTTGGAGGTCAAAGGGCGGTACCTGCCCGGATGCGCCCCCGAAGAGGACGGCGGTTCCACGCGTCTTGAGGGTTTTGAGGGTTTGGTCAAATGTTGTTTTGCCTACTGAGTCGTAGGCGACGTCCACACCTTTGCCCTGAGTAATTTCTAGGGTTTCTTCGGCAAAGTTGTCGTAGAAGAGCACATGATCTGCACCGTGGTTGAGCGCGATACGTTTCTTTTCTTCGGTGGAGACGGTAGTAATAACCGTAGCGCCGATTGACTTGAGTAGTTGAATCGCTATTCCTCCTACCCCGCCTGCTCCTGCGTGGAGGAGAACGGTGTGTTCGGGGTTGACGGCGAAGGTTGAGCGGGTGAGATAGTGAGCAGTCATGCCTTGTAGGGGGAGCGCTGCAGCAATCTCATCTGAAATCTCGTCTGGAACGGCAGCGGCAAATTCTTCGGGTACGGTAAAGAATTCCCCGTAGGTTTGGGTAGCTGAAGCGGTGGTGATTCGATCGCCTACAGAAAATTCGCTCACTTGATCACCCACCGCTTCTACGATTCCGCATGCCTCTCCGCCAGGTATGAAAGGGAGCTTTACTGAATAGACGCCGGCTCGTTGGTAGGTTTCTATAAAGTTGACCCCGGTAGCGCGCGTTTTGACTAACAGTTCGTGGGCGCCAGGAGGGGGCACAGGAGCTTGCGATGGGCGCAGGACGCTCGGGTCTCCAGTTTCTTGGACAAGGGCAACGTTTTGAGTCTGTGGAGTATGCATGTGTTCTAGACTACTCCAGCCCCCTGGGAGTTTGAGTATGCACGAAAGAAAAAGAAACATTGCTATAAATTCCAAATTATATGAATAAATATGTTTATATTCGTATAAATACGCGTTATGGCGGCTCCATGACACATTCAGTTGCAGTCTCAGATGCCACCGGGGACGCAGGCGGCGAAGTTCTTCGTTTGCTCACCTCCCACCCCGAGGTGGACGTAAAAACCATGTGCGCCAACAGCCAAGCAGGTCAACGACTGGGAGAAATAGCACCGCACCTGCGAAAGTATTCGACGATGGTGTTGCAGGAAACTACTGCGGACGCTTTACGGGGGCACGACGTCGTCTTTCTCGCCCTACCGCACGGTGCATCGGGAGAACTAGCCGCAGAACTCAGTGAAGATACCCTGGTCATCGATGCAGGGGCCGACCACCGACTCATCAATGCTGTTGACTGGAAGCAGTACTACGGCACTGAATACGCAGGATCATGGCCCTACGGGTTGCCTGAGTTCACCTTTCCTAGCGGTCAGAAGCAACGGGAAAATCTAGAAAACACGAAGCGCATTGCAGTGCCAGGTTGCTATCCCACCGCAAGTATTCTTGCGTTGCTGCCGGGGTTTCAGGGGTAGCTACTGGAGGCGGACGACGTCTTTATCGTAGCCGCATCAGGAGTAAGCGGCGCGGGCAAGAGCTTGAAACCTCATTTGTTGGGTTCCGAATCCATGGGATCTATGAGTCCCTATGGGGTAGGTGGAATGCACCGGCATACACCTGGGATTGAATCTGCGTCGATTCGAGGAATATCGCTATGACTGATATGGAAAAATCATTAATGGATCAGTACCCCCAAGATCTGCTGGGGGTCTTTGGTGATCCGGGGTTGGTGGTTGAAAAAGAAAAGGTTGTCTTCTTGAGGATGTCAACGGCAAACGCTATCTTGATTTGCTGGCGGGAATTGCCGTCAACGCCTTGGGGTATGCCCACCCTAGGTGGGTGAAAGCCGTCAACGAACAGGCAAGCGACTAGCTCATATTTCTAATCTCTTTACCACGCCTCAGCAGATTGCTCTGGGTAGCAAGCTCTCTGAGCTTTTTAATTCCGCTGAACCCGTTCAAGCTTTTTTCTGCAACTCGGGAACTGAAGCGAACGAAGCCGCCTATAAACTCGCCCGTCGTTTTGCCAACCAGCACGGAAAAAAGACTATTCTTGCACTCGACCATGGATTCCATGGACGAACGGTCGGTGCGTTGTCGCTGACGTGGAAGCCTGCTTATCGGGAGCCTTTTGAACCGTTGCCCGGAGGAATCAAACATATTCCTGCAACGATTGCGGCTTTAGAAGAAAACCTCACGGATGATGTTGCAGCATTATTTGTAGAGCCTATTCAAGGAGAAGCCGGAGTGTTGCCGCTTCCCGGTGGCTACCTGTAGAAAGCGCGCGAACTTACCCGTCAGAAGAACGCGTTCCTCATTGTGGACGAGGTACAAACGGGGATGGGCCGCACTGGCCGTTGGTTGGAATGTACCCGCGAACTTGACGCGCAGTCTATGCCCGATGCGATCACCCTGGCTAAGGGCCTTGGGGGCGGGTTCCCTATCGGCGCTTTGCTAGTGAACGGTGCAGAAAATCTTTCGATTTTGCAAGCAGGGATGCACGGAACTACCTTTGGCGGTAACCCGCTGGCATGCGCTGCAGCATTGGCGACTCTCTCTGTGATTGAAGAAGAGAATCTACTGGCATCAGCTCAGCATCTGGGTAACAGCGTGCGAGCGCACATTGAGAAAGTAGTAGGGGTAGCAAGCACCAGCGGTGCGGGTTTACTGATTGGAATTCAGCTGGAGTCAGATGTTACAGCATCCGGTGACCCCCTGGCTCCTCGCTGCGTATATATTGCCCGCGAAAAAGGTTTTATCCTCAACGCAACGGATGCGAAAACTTTACGTATTGCCCCGCCCCTGATTATCAGCGCTGCCGAGCTGAGTAGTTTTGCTGATGCTCTGGAATCAATTATCGCTGAAGCCGCGGCGTCCTAAACAAATAGATTTTATATGCATATAGTGCATAAATATCGCTATCTAGCCTTATAATTATTGAGAGTGCCGATTCATAAACTAATTGGTGCATGTATAAACAGGAGAAAATCATGGTTCGACACTTTCTGAAAGACACAGATCTCACGCCCATGGAGCAGGCTCGCGTGCTGCGTCTAGCAGCAGAGTTTAAAGCTGATCGGTTTTCTCAACAACCGCTCAGCGGCCCCCAAACAGTTGTGGTAATTTTCGACAAGACCTCCACTCGAACTCGCGTCTCATTTGCCACGGGAATTGCTGAAATGGGGGGTTTCCCGCTGGTGATGGACTCGGGTGAATCGCAACTAGGTCATAAAGAATCTATTGAAGATACATCTCGGGTACTTACCCGTATGGCATCTGCTATTGTCTGGCGAACATCCGCACAGGAAGGGCTGGAAAAGATGGCGGCACACGCAACAGTGCCTGTCGTTAACGCACTTTCTGACCAATATCATCCCTGCCAAATACTTGCAGACCTTCAAACCATGCAAGAAAATATAGGTGATTTGAGGGGTAAAACTCTGGCTTACCTGGGCGATGCAGCCAACAACATGGCGCACTCCTACCTGCTGGGGGGAGCGACGGCGGGAATGAACGTCCATATTGCTGGTCCTGCCGATTATCAACCCGATTCAACCGTTGTTCAGGAAGCACATCAGCGGGCTGAAGAAACCGGCGCCACCATCCTCATCACCGATAACCCCGAGAAAGCACTGCAGGGAGCCAATGTTGTCATTACCGATACTTGGATATCAATGGGGCAAGAGGAAGAAAAAGGTCAACGCGAAAGCATCTTCCGCCCCTATCAAGTAGATTCCGGAGCAATGGCTAAGGCGAACGATCATGCAATCTTTATGCACTGCCTACCCGCCTATCGAGGCTTCGAAGTCACCGCTGACGTCATAGACGGCCCCCAATCAGTGGTGTGGGACGAAGCCGAAAACCGGCTACACGCCCAAAAAGCACTTCTCACATTTTTACTTGAAGAATCAATTACCCGATAATAATAAAAAATCACTTCGCATACGAGGAACAAATAGATGGCAATCCCTTCCACCAAAACCGCGCGGCAAGCGCGCATCGTAGACCTGCTTTCCACCCACCGAGTGCGCTCCCAAGCAGACCTTGCGCAATTGCTGACCGACGACGGCGTCAAAGTCACTCAAGCTACGCTTTCCCGAGATCTTGTAGAAATTGGGGCAGAACGCGTACGGGACGAAAAATCAGGTCTTATTTATGCTGTGCCTAATCATCCGGTCCGTCGTTCATCATCAGATGGTATTGATGCCCGTATGATTTCTCTCTTCAAGGAACTTCTCATCACAGCTGAAGCTTCGGGCAATCTCGTTATTTTGCGCACGCCCCCGGGTGCCGCACAATTTCTCGCGTCATCCATTGATCAAGCAGGAATCGACCGTGTTCTTGGTACTATCGCGGGCGACGACACTGTCATGGTTATCACTCGCGCCGCCATGGGAGCAGAAGAGTTGGCGGAGCAATTTCTTGAATGGGCCGCGTAAATGTGGAACCTACCGTAGGAGGTTGCCTCGCACCGTTGGGTTCCTTACCGTTCCTAGCGGCTCTACTTCCCGGTTAACAGTTCTTTCATGTGTGGCAAATTGAAAAAATCAGCAACCTCTGCAGGGGTTTGGTGGCCTAGCCGAGCGTCTGCGCCGGCATCAAGCAAGATCTTGGTGATTTCTTCATTGTTGCGGAAGACTGCGCAGACCAGTGGGGTCTGTCCACGGTCATTGAGTGCATCGATATTTGCTCCTCGGCTTAGTAAGAGCTCCACCAGCTGAGTGTGCTCATGGTAGGCGGCAAGGATGAGAAGCGAATCCCCTTTGGCGTCTGTAAAATCTACAGGGATTCCTTGGTCGAGTAGTGAGGTTAGCTTGGCAAGGTGGCCAGCCCTTACTACATCAAAGATGGCATTGAGAAACTCAATTTCTTCATCGCTGAGTTCAAAACTTGTTGATTCAACTGGCATTTGAAACCTTTCCATTCCCTTATTATGAGTAAATCATAATAAGGGAATTGGTGCAATAGCCTGTATAAAATAAACCCATAACGGCATAAGATGCTGATACCTATTCCGCTCGGCAGAATCCAGCGAATATTTGAAGAGGAGAAACGGTGGCACTTTCTAAGTCATCCCAGTTCAATCTTGCCCATCTTCTGGAATCTTCGTCTTCAGAAGCAACCGCGCTGGTCACAGATGATGTTGAGCTGTCCTATCCAGACCTCAAAGCAGCGGTAGGTCAAGCGGGAAAATGGCTGCAACACCTGGGTGTTTGCCCTGGGGATCGCGTTGCCCTCTCCTTACCGAACGTAGTGCAGATGCCTGTCCTTTATTTTGCTGCTCTCAGCATGGGGGCCGTGGTGGTGCCGTTGAATCCTCTACTCAGTACCGATGAGGTCAATTTTCATATAGAGGATTCGGGGGCGCGCCTGCTGATTTGCTGGGATAGCTCCAGAGTTGCCCTAGAGAGTTCAAGCCACCAAATATCTGCGGTTCAACAGATAGAAATAAGTGCTCATACTACTTTTCCCGCCGATGAATCATCAGAAGATGCAGGGGAGTGGACTTCATATGCTGTGGGTAAGAATGATCCTGCAGTAATTCTTTATACCTCCGGCACTACGGGTAAACCTAAAGGTGCTGTGCTGACACATAAGAATCTGCTTTCGAACGCTTGCACCGTGGCAGATTTCTTTGAGTACCGTTCTGATGATGTATTTTTTGGTGGGCTACCGCTTTTCCATGCCTTCGGGCAGACCGTTTCTATGAATGCTGTCTTCGCTGCAGGAGCATCCATTGCCTTGCTTCCAAGGTTTACTCCCGACGCCGCAGCTGAGCTGTGTGAACAGAAGGGCGTTACGGTCTTCGCAGCTGTACCTTCGATGTACTCGGCCCTAGCTGCCTACTGTGAAACACGGGATGTAAGTGGTTTATACGGAAAAATCCGGTTTGGGATATCTGGCGGTTCTCCTTTACCGGCATCGGTGCATTCTGATTTTGCGCGTCTCTTGGCATGCCCTATCTATGAAGGATACGGTTTGTCTGAGACGGCGCCCGTCGTCAGCTTCAACCAAGAACGATTTGGGTTGGTAGTGGGTTCAGTGGGGCGTGCGATTCCTGGAGCCCAAGTTGCGGTGCGGGGGAAGGATGGGCAAGAACTTCCTGCAAATGAGCCCGGCGAGTTATGGGTGCGAGGCGATAATGTGATGGCTGGCTACTGGGGTAATCTCCAGGAAACTGCGAAAGTATTTGACGGCGATTGGTTTGCCACGGGGGACGTGGCCCGTATCGATGAGCTGGGAAATATCTTCATTGTTGACCGTATTAAAGACATGATTTTGCGGCATGGTTACAGCGTGTATCCGCGGGAGATTGAAGATGTCATGTATTCCCATGCGGGGGTGCGTCTGGTTGCAGTGGTAGGTGTACCGGATGTGCGAGTGGGTGAGGAAATTTGTGCCTATATTGTTCCCAAGGAGGCTCTAAATATAGCTGCCCAGAATGCTTTGATTGAGGAGCTGAACACCCTCTGCCGAGAGAAACTGGCGTCCTATAAGTACCCTCGTCAATTTCGGGTCGTGAAAGATTTACCGCTGGGTCCTACGGGGAAAATCCTGAAGCGGGAGCTGACGCAATAGTATGAGTTTCCTTGAAGATGAAGAAATTTGGGCTCACTTCGGTCACTCCAACTTGCATAATTATTGATTCATGTTAATAATTATTTATAACCCATTTTTTTGTTTGCCTAGGCAGACCACGAAAGGATGACGATGAAGGATCGCGTAGTACTTGCATATTCAGGTGGTCTAGATACCTCCGTAGCAATTGGCTGGATTGGCGAGGCCACAGGAGCAGAAGTTATTGCGGTTGCTGTTGACGTAGGACAGGGCGGCGAGGATCTTGAGACTATTCGCCAGCGCGCTCTCGACTGCGGCGCCGTCGAAGCATATGTGGCAGATGCCCGCGATGAATTTGCTAGCGAATACTGCATGCCCGCGCTGAAGGCTAATGCCTTGTATATGGATGCATATCCGCTAGTTTCTGCGGTATCGCGTCCCGTCATCTCTAAGCACCTGGTGAAAGCTGCTCAAGACTTCGGCGCAACTACCGTAGCTCACGGTTGCACAGGCAAGGGTAATGACCAGGTTCGTTTTGAGGTCGCCATTCAGACTCTCGGCCCCGACTTGAAGTGCATTGCACCCGTTCGCGACCTTGCGTTGACTCGTGAAAAGGCAATTGGGTATGCAGAGAAGAATAATTTGCCGATTGTAACCACAAAGAAGAATCCCTTCTCTATTGATCAAAACGTCTGGGGGCGCGCGGTGGAAACCGGGTTCCTCGAAGACATCTGGAATGGCCCGAGCAAGGATGTCTACGACTACACTGATGATCCAACTTTCGCGCCGGCTCCCGATACCGTCGTCATTACCTTCAAAGAAGGTATTCCGGTAGCTATTGATGGTCAGGCTGTATCACCGCTTGAAGCGATTCAGCAGATGAACCATCGTGCCGGCGCACAGGGTGTTGGTCGTATCGATTTGGTAGAAGATCGCCTAGTAGGTATCAAATCCCGTGAAATTTATGAGGCACCTGGCGCGATGGCTTTGATTGCTGCGCACAAGGAACTTGAAAACGTCACTATTGAGCGCGAACAGGCTCGTTTCAAGAAGACTGTGGGTCAGCGCTGGACCGAGTTGGTGTATGACGGTCAGTGGTTCTCCCCTCTGAAGAAGTCTTTGGATGCGTTTATCGATGACACTCAGAAGATGGTCAATGGCGAGATTCGCATGGATCTGCATTCAGGACGCGCAGTTGTCACCGGACGTCGTTCAGATACCTCTCTCTACGATTTCAACTTGGCGACTTACGATGAAGGCGACAGCTTCGATCAGTCCCAGGCAAAGGGATTCATTGAACTGTTTGGTATGTCTTCTAAGGTTGCATCTTCGCGCGATCAGCGGTTGGGCAAGTAGGACTGTGGGCGGGCTGGTTGCAGTCCGCCCCTGTAATTTCTAGTGGTTTTTTCTCCAAGTTTTTAGGGTCTTTGTATGTCTTCTCATGAAAAACATGGCACAAATTCTGGTGCTTTGTGGGGCGGTCGGTTTGTCGGCGGCCCTTCGGATGCTTTAGCTGCGTTGTCGAAATCTACCCAGTTTGACTGGCGGCTGGCGCCTTACGATATCGCCGGTTCACGGGCTCATGCTCGCGTGCTCCACCAAGCTGGTTTGCTTACCGACACTGAGCTTTCGGGGATGATTTCTGCCCTGGATCAGCTGGAAGCTGATGTTCGCGATGGTTCTTACACTCCGGCAAACTCAGATGAAGATGTGCACGGATCATTGGAGAAAGGTCTCATCGAACGTGCGGGGGCTGAGCTGGGCGGCAAATTACGCGCTGGTCGTTCGCGTAATGATCAGATTGCCACCTTGGGGCGCATGTATCTGCGCGATCATGCCTCCATCATCGCCTCTGGCGTCTTAGACATGATCGATGCACTGGTTGAACAGGCTGAGGCTCATCCTTATGCGCCGATGCCTGGGCGTACTCATTTGCAGCACGCTCAACCTATCCTTTTGTCCCATCAGTTGCTGGCGCACGCCTGGGCATTGAGCCGAGACGTGGAGCGATTGCGTGATTGGGACGCGCGTGCTGCGGTTTCGCCCTATGGTTCTGGCGCGTTGGCTGGCTCCTCCTTGGGTCTTGATCCGGAGGCTGTAGCTGCGGAATTGGGTTTTGAATCAGCGACTTTTAATTCGATCGACGGCACGGCGGCTCGGGACGTTTATGCCGAGTTTGCTTGGGTAGCGGCCATGATTGCTGTGGATCTTTCTCGATTTGCCGAAGAAGTGATTCTGTGGGCAACCAAGGAGTTCTCCTTTGTGAAGTTGCACGATTCGTTCTCGACCGGTTCCTCGATTATGCCGCAGAAAAAAAATCCTGATATCGCAGAGCTTGCTCGCGGTAAAGCCGGTCGACTCATTGGCGATTTATCAGGATTGCTTGCAACTCTGAAGGCTCTTCCGCTGGCTTATAACCGCGATTTGCAGGAAGATAAAGAGCCGGTTTTCGATGCTATTGATCAGCTGGAAGTTCTTTTACCGGCAATGTCTGGCATGACGTCCACTCTCACCTTCAATACTGAGCGTTTAGCTGAGTTAGCACCCCAGGGGTTTGCACTGGCAACCGATATTGCCGAGTGGTTGGTTCGCCAAGGCGTACCTTTCCGCGTGGCTCACGAACTTGCCGGTGAAGCAGTTCGTGTTTGCGAAGAAAAGAACTGCGAACTGTGGGATCTTTCAGATGAAGATTTCGCTTCAATCTCTAAGCATCTGACCCCGCAGGTTCGCGAGGTCTTGACAGTTGAGGGTTCTTTGAATTCTCGTTCTGCTCAGGGAGGTACTTCTCCTAGCGCAGTGGCAGAGCAACTAACGGCGTTGAAGAAGGTACTGGCAGAGCTTAAAGATTTTGCCGAGCGACCTGCAATAGTCAATAGCTAACTCATTTCTAAGGCCCGCCTGTTCTTCTCGGAGAGCAGGCGGGTTTTGCGTGTCAGAGATTGTTCCGAGCTCGCAGGCTCCTGCTGCGCGTATAATTTTTGAAGGATTCTTTGACCATTTATAAAAGCAATCACCGTTTTTCGGTGTGAAAGTTTTACCCGCGATGATTTCAGCAGACCTTCAAAACCTTTCCATTCAAGACGCCGTGCCCGCAGCGTGCGCGCAAATTCAGGACTTTCCTAAACCGGGAATCTTGTTCTACGACGTCACTACTCTCTTTGCTAATCCGCAGGTATTCCGCCGCTGTATCGATGAACTGACCGAACGGTTCGCGGGAACTTTTGACATCGTAGCCGGTGTGGAGGCTCGTGGATTCCTGCTTGCTTCTGCTATTGCCTATAGTGCAGGAACCGGTGTAATGACTGTTCGCAAGGCAGGTAAGCTCCCTCGCGATACCTATACCAAGGAGTACGAGCTGGAATACGGTTCAGCTGCAATCGAGATTCACCGGGATGATATCCCCGCCGGTACGCGCGTTTTGATTGTGGATGATTTGCTGGCAACCGGCGGTACCCTTGCTGCTGCAGTGAACCTTATGGACCAAGCGCAACTGAAAGTCGCGGGTGTGGGAGTACTCCTTGAGTTAGAGGGGCTAGGCGGTCGTGAAGCAATTGGACCGCATCTGGTTGAGTCTTTATCTATTGTCTCTGAATAAGTTTTCCCACCCTTAACTTTTGAAGGGCACCCGCCCTATTTCCAAGCGGCCTTTTGACGCGTAAACTAGAACGTCTCAGTTTTAAATTTAGAGAAAGAAACGTGCGTGACTGATCATAATTCGGAGAATGCTCGAGGCCCGGTATCCCCGGTTGATTCTGAAGCTGCTGAGGCCGCTTATGCTCAGGCATTGCAGTTGGAGCGGGACTACGTCAATCGGTTGTATTTACGTCTGGACGAGATGCGTGAAGATACCGATGCCAAGCTCAAAAATATTCGGCGTTCGCAAACAATCGGCACGCACCAGAATCGTTCGGAACGAGACGCGTATGCCAGCCACTACGAGGATAGGTTGGCGCAGCTCAACGCTGTAGACCACCGGTTAGCGTTTGGTCGGCTCGATCTTGACGATGAAACGACCCGATACATCGGGCGTATCGGTTTGGCCACCGAAGAACACGAGCGTCTTCTCATTGACTGGCGCGCGCCGGAGGCTGGCACTTTTTATCAGGCAACGGCTTTTGACCGGCAGAATGTCCGCCGCCGCCGTCATTTGATGCTGGAAAAGCGCAATGTGGTGGGAATCGAAGATGATGTTCTTGATTCCACTATGCTTGATACTGAGGACAATTTGCACGGCGAGGGCGCTCTTCTCGCTGCGCTCAATCGCAAGCGTACCGGTCGTATGGGCGATATCGTTGCAACTATTCAGGCGGAGCAGGACAAGATTATTCGCGCTGATTTACCTGGTGTCCGCGTTGTTCAGGGCGGCCCGGGTACGGGTAAGACGGCGGTTGCTTTGCATCGTGCGGCCTATTTGCTCTATACCTTTCGTGAGCGGTTGAACAAAGCTGGTGTTTTGGTCGTCGGACCTAGCGCTTCGTTCATGTGGTACATCGAGCGTGTTCTGCCGTCCTTGGGCGAGACTGGCGTTGTGATGACATCCCTGGCGTCGCTTTACCCGGGTTTGCACGCGGTTCCAGAGAACAATCCGCAGGTCGCCAGGCTCAAAGGCGATCTTCGGATGGTTCGTGCTATCAAGCGTGCGGTGAAAGACCGCGAAAAGCGCATCAAGGAACCGAAGCGATTGACGGTAGATTCCACCGAACTCTTGCTCACTCCAAAAATGGTTGATTATGCGCGAGAGAAAGCGCGTTCAACCGGTAAGCCCCATAATGAGGCACGCGAGACTTTTGTGAAAATTCTGATCCGGGACTTGGGTCAGCAACTGAACAAAAAACTGGATGAGGCTGCTGGTAGGCAGGTTGATCGGCCGCATATTGAGGACGATGTCCGTGAATCAATGGATGTGCGTCGGGCTTTGAATCTGGCGTGGATGCCTATCTCTCCGGAGACTCTATTACGCTCGCTATTTTCCAAACGCGAGTATTTAGATTCGGCGTTGCGGGAGTTTACTGACGCGGAGCGTGATTTGTTGGTCCGCCCTGCGTCTGCTCCTTTCACCGAGGCGGATGTTCCGCTGCTTGATGAAGCTGCTGAATTGCTCGGTGATTTTGGAAAGATTACCGGTGCTGCGGCAACCGCTCGCGCGGCGGCGGAGCATAAAGCTAACCTGGAGAATGCTCGCAAAGCGCTGGAAAATGTGCATTATGAGCTAGAAGATTTTGGTGTCGATGGTGTGATTACCGCCGAGCAAATTGCTTTTTATAACGAGACGGGTGCTCAGCGCATGACGGCGGCTCAGGCAGCTAAGTCAGATCGCACCTGGGCGTATGGGCATGTGGTGGTCGATGAGGCTCAAGAACTCTCACCGATGCAGTGGCGGCTTCTCTTCCGTCGTTGTCCCATGAAGTCTTTCACTATTGTCGGAGACATTGCTCAGGCGTCTTCAGCAGCTGCTTCTCATTCTTGGCAGGACGCGTTGGAGCCGTTCGTGGGGGAGCGTTTCGAATTAGATACGCTCAGCGTCAATTATCGAACCCCCGCTCAGATTTCTGATGCGGCTGTTGCCGTGGCGCAGGCGGCTGGTCAAGATGTATCAGCCCCGCGAGCTGTTCGAGAGGGGGAGTGGCCACCCTTCCTTATACATGTTGAATCTGAAGATCTTATCTCTACTGTTGTGGATAAGGTAACGGAAGAAGTTCGGTTTGCTGCCGGAGGCTTGATCGGTGTCATTGCTGCTCCAGAAAAATTTGCTCAGGTGGCTAATGCGGTAGCACGAGCACATCGGGATAAGACCGGTACATCGCAGACCGCCTTGGAAAATCAGATTTTGGTACTCACTCCTTGGGAGGCAAAAGGGCTTGAGTTTGATGTGGTTATTATCGTCGAACCCAATGATTTAGTGAGGGCAGCTAATGGCTCTATTGGAGACTTGTATGTTTCGATGACTCGTCCGACTCAGCGCCTGTACCTGATTGGGGCCGAGGAATTTCCCTCAGGATTAGAGTCTTAGCGGCTCAGACCGCTAGTGATAGCGACCTGGTAGTTTGTACCTTAGTAATGAAGTAAGCACGTAATGCTAATGAATGGAGAAAGAGTGTCAACCAGCATTCTTGAAACGCAGCACAATGATGATTCTTTCGAGAACATCTGGCAGGAACTCAAGTGGCGCGGTCTGGTGCATGTGAGTACCGATGAAGCTGCACTGGAAAAGGCTCTTTCTGAAGAATCGGTGAACTTCTATATTGGGTATGATCCCACGGCGGCTTCACTTCATTTGGGTCATTTGGTGCAGTTGCTGACGATGCGTCGTCTTCAGCTGGCTGGTCATAATCCCTTCGGGCTGGTGGGTGGTGCTACCGGTTTGATTGGTGATCCTCGCCAGACATCAGAGCGAGTTCTTAATTCTCGTGATGTAGTTGAGGGGTGGGTCGAAAAACTGCGCGGTCAAATTGAGCGCTTCCTTGATTTCAAGGGCGACCATGCTGCTCAAATGGTGAATAACTTGGAGTGGACGTCGGAGCTATCGGCTATTGATTTCTTGCGGGAGATTGGTAAGAACTTCCGTGTGGGAACCATGGTGAAAAAAGAGATTGTGGCAAAGCGCCTGAACTCTGATGAGGGTATTTCTTACACTGAGTTCTCTTATCAAATTCTGCAGGGTAACGATTACTTAGAACTTAATCGCCGGTACGGAGTTACTTTGCAGTGTGGTGGCTCGGATCAGTGGGGCAACCTTACCTCCGGTACTGAGCTGGTTCGTAAGGTCGAAGGTGCGCACGTTCATGCATTGGGGACGCCACTCATCACTAATTCTGATGGGACTAAGTTTGGTAAGTCTGAGGGCAACGCCATCTGGCTTGATCCGCAGATGTGCACCCCCTATGCCTTCTACCAGTTCTGGCTCAATACTGCCGACGCCGACGTCGCTAATCGCTTTAAAGTCTTCACCTTCAAGACTCGTGATGAGATTGCTGAAATCCAGAAGTCAGTTGAAGAGGAACCTTACAAGCGTTTGGGTCAGAAGACTTTGGCCTACGAAGTGACCGCTTTGGTCCACGGCGTGGAAGCAACTGAAAAGGTTATTGCTGCTTCAGAGGCACTCTTTGGTAAGGGACAATTGGCAGATTTGGATGAGGACACTCTGGTTGCTGCAACAGCTGAGTTACCGCATGCTGTAGTGACTCCGGACCAGCTAGATATGATTACGGTTTTGACCGAGACTGGTCTTTCTGAATCGAAGTCAGCAGCACGACGAACTTTGAAAGAGGGCGGTGCTTCAGTCAACAACGTAAAGGTACAGGGCGAGGATTCTGCCATTGCAGCTCCGGAGCTACTTCATGGCAAGTATGCGGTAGTTCGTCGAGGAAAGAAGAACATGGCAGTAGTAGAAGTTCGGAATTCCTAACCGTTCTAACTCTCTATACGCTGTGAAAAGCCGAAATCAGACCTTCAGGTCTGATTTCGGCTTTTTTATTAGGAATGTCAATGTATTTTGAGTGAAACAGATTACTGATATACGCCACAGTGTTGTCTAATGGACGTTAAAAACCCCTGATTTACTAGGTAAAACATCTCTCGTTAGAAAGATGAGTATTCAATAAACGACAGTTATGTGAGCCAGCTCTATCAAACTGGAGTTGCGGGGGTGTTGTGGAGTGTGTAAAGTAGTACGAGTCGCCGGGGCGAGGGAGTGAAAGAAACTCCTAGTCAGACGGTGATTCGGATAAGTTTATAGGGTGTTTTTCTTCGGGTTTGTAGCTGGTTTTGCTGGTTACTCTGATTGAAAGAATGTGGTGTGTTTCACGGTTGTTCGTGTTGCATGGTCGCTGGACACCTGGTAAGCTAGACGAGTTGCCCCGATGAGGGTAACGAAAAATGTAAACAAGATGTTGACTGACGTTCTGCAGTTGCCACGATGTAAGTGGTGTGATTGGTTCGTGTGGTTTGTTGTTTGAGAACTCAATAGTGTGCTTTGTTCAATAAATGGCCTCCTTTTCTCATAAATATTGGGGAGGCTTATTGACTGAAACTGATACCAAATATTTATATGTATTTTTGAATACCTTTTGGTTATCAGAATGACAGCTTGAAGCAGTGATGAGTCACCGTACCCCGTGTGGCGTTTGAATCATTGTTTCGTTTTTATTTTGAGATCAGGTTATTCAAGCTTTTTTGTTTTCTAACGGAGAGTTTGATCCTGGCTCAGGACGAACGCTGGCGGCGTGCTTAACACATGCAAGTCGAACGATGAAGACTGGTGCTTGCACTGGTTGGATTAGTGGCGAACGGGTGAGTAATACGTGAGTAACCTGCCTTTGACTCTGGGATAAGCCTGGGAAACTGGGTCTAATACCGGATATGACAAGGAACCGCATGGTTTTTTGTGGAAAGGGTTTGTACTGGTTTTAGATGGGCTCACGGCCTATCAGCTTGTTGGTGGGGTAATGGCTCACCAAGGCGACGACGGGTAGCCGGCCTGAG